>BNWK01000395.1 GCA_025998775.1 Alphaproteobacteria bacterium
ACCTCCTGTAATTCCACTTCTTATTTGATTATGAACTTTTTCCGCTTGCTCCATTGAAACATTTGGGCATGGACCGATAGTCATTGGTAGATGATATTTCAATGCGTATTGTCTTAATTTAATCTCGAGTTTAACCTCATCAAGATCTCTGTCACTTCTCGATTTATTACACATCTCACAGCAAGGTTTGACGTTTTTCTCAGTGTGCGATTTCTTACAATCCATGCGATCTAACGTTGGGTGAAGAACGCTTGTGAATTTTCTATTACAGATGTGACAACAGCCCTTGAACAGCTTTTCGTAAATTTCGAAGTGAGATGCGTTTACGTTTTCCTTAATATTCCTCTTCGCTTTCACGTCTTGTTTGCGATATCGAGAACACATTGTATTCCACGTGCTTGTGGTTAACTGATATGCAGGTAAATTTTTCTCTTCCTCGCTTGAGTAATCTGCGTTCATGTCGAAATCAGAGTAAGCCATTGAGAATTTTAATGCACTTGCATTGGAAGCTAATGAGAAGTTTTGAAGCATATCAACCTTGTCAACCCACATGTTTCTGATCAGTGAATCTATGGCAGGTCTCATAATTTCCGTATCTTTTTTGTTATAATACTCGAGATAATCCCATCTACAGAAATCAACTTTGCTTTCTTTCAATCTATTCCAATCGTTTAAGAAGTCTTGGTATTCCTCATCAGTATAATCTTTATTCTTCAGAAATGAGTGAAAATCCTCTTTTGCAAAAGGTTCACTGTTGCCTAAGTACTCATCAGCAGTGTTGATATCGTAAGCCTCGTAAGCCATGTGACTCTTTGCATTCTTTATTCCACCGAAATCTTTTGCGAATTGATCGAGAGAGCATGGTGAAACATAGTTAAGTGTATCTCTAAAGATTATCGATATCGTTTCTCCCTCTACCTCGTTTTCTTTGTTTTCTCTGACTTTAATTTTTTTCATATTCGTTTCAGTACAGAGACAATCGTTCGGATCAATACTCCACTCATCAGTTTGCAAATAGTTGAGAAATAAATTCATATCAAACTTTGCTGAATTAAAACCGAGAACGGGAATCTCAGATGTCTTTGCGTAAAAGTTGATTTTCTTCATCACCTCCTCACTTACGCCTGGTATATTGTCATATTTTCTGTTTTCACTGACTTTCTTAGCATGGTGGAAAAGCTCTTTGATTAGTAGCTGAATGAATTCTTTGCCTGACCTGTTATCAAAGAACACTTGAGTTTTATCATCAATGCTCGCTGCTACTGTGTGAGGATGAATTTTCGCTATCAGCCGACTTTTTGCTTTTGATTGTTCGTCCACAGGTAAACGTTCTTCAACAGTCTCGAAATCAATTGTGAAATAATCCATCATGGGTTTGTAATGATGAGCTATTCCCTTCGCAAACATGTATCTATTC
>BNWK01000396.1 GCA_025998775.1 Alphaproteobacteria bacterium
CAGCAAAGAACCGACCGAAACCGAAAAGTGCAACCAGACCGAAAAGTAAAGCTAACCCGGGAGCTAAGACGAGAGCGAAAACGAAAGCGAGAAAGTGAATACATTTCATTATTTTTTTACTCTTAACAAAAATGCAGAATTACGCAGCGAAATTCTTAGCACTAAATGAAGTTGGTACTGTTAACTCCATTCTTCAAAAATTCGATCCGAAATTGGGTATTCAAGAAGGTATCGGGAAATACTCTTACCTTAGTGTAGAATCAACATCACCGAAACCTTATGTCGGAAACTGTGAAATAGTCATAAAACTTACTGACCCAAACGTAGATATTGTTGAATTTCATCGTAGTTTCTTCGTCTTAGAAATGGACATAGATGGTATCATGCAGACTAAGAACACAACTATCGATTGTCCGAATACTGATATCATAATGAACGAGCCTCCAGCTTGGTCAGTACTGACACTTTTACCATACTGGCTTCCTCTTGTGAAGAAAAGTGATTTATTCTTCATTGGTTTAAAGAATTCAACGGATATCATTGAATCTTACAAAATACAACACAACGGAATTGATATCGGTTCTACAATGCAAAATAACGCAACACTTGAATCATTCCTTTATAATCAATGTAAAGGTCATACAGAGAAGGATAACAATAGTGGTTCATATTCCTTATACGAAAACGTTATCAAAGGTGATGAATCTGTTTGCGGCAGGTATTTGAAATATTCCGAAATTGAAGATCAGCAGGGAAGGGTTCATATCAAATTTTACCCTGTGATACAATTCAATATGCTTCTCTGACTTCTACAGACTCGAGATGGAAGCTTGCTATTTAGATTCTCCTGTTTGTGCTCCAACTGAATCATTTGAAACTTCATATTTGAAAAAAGTGTGTCCATATGCTCCCTATAGGCAAAGAAGGGAAAAGGACGATACTGAATTTGTTATGATTTTTAATCTCAAAAGACAATCTTCAAATGCATTCTTCTCAGATACCGTTACGAGTGCTAATGAAACTATTTGTCCTCCTCAAATGGGTAAACTGGAGGAAGGCAAAGGTGGTGATTGTTATTATTTCCTTAACATGGAAAATGACAAGAGTGACGACGATAATCACAGAAACCGTACTGCTCCCATATTGATAACAGTCTCCGACGTATTTTGGTTGTTTAGCACAGGTGAAAGAGCGATATATGAAACGGCTGTCGGATGGAATGAATGCTTGGCGAAACATTTTCCTCAAGTGTTAGCTAAACTCGCAGGTCCTTTGCTTCCAAAACCTCAATAAAGTTTTGAACCGTAAGCAATGTTTTATTTTTGTAAAAATGATACCTAATGAGCTTGCCATGTCGATAAATAGATATATGAGGTTGAATCCATACGACTTCTTTTCCAATTCGACTTTGTTATTC
>BNWK01000397.1 GCA_025998775.1 Alphaproteobacteria bacterium
GCGGTGGTACCTTCCCATGGAGCATGTGCGGGAACTCTGGTTTGGATCTGTTTAGATAGATGTGTTTTTTTAGGATATCATTGCGTTTGCATCTTGTTGTGCTTCACTCATGTCTGCCATTTCGTTCATTTGCTTCTTTTTTGTGCAAATTCTAACCAAAAATAAGGGTGCCTGTGATGGATGCCCTGCGCGATTTGTCCATCAACAACCACCATGTCCGGCAGGAGGCCTTCCTGCTCCTCATCAACATCCTCGGAAGCCACAGCGGCGTGGCTGTGGAACCCCTGGCTGCTCCTGCTGCCTCTGCTGGTTCCTCTGCTGGTTCCTCTGCTGGTTCCTCTGCTGCTTCCTCTGCTCCAGGAAATCCCCCTCCTGGTTCTCCTTCACTCCCTCGTCGGTCTTCCCGTTCTCCCTCTTTGCCCTCCCCCTCCCTTTCCCATTCACCCTCTACGCCTCTGTCTTCCTCCTCTTTGTTTCTTCGCCTTCCTCTTTCTTCACCTTTTTCTTTCCTACCTCATTACTCACATCTTTCTTTCCGTCCTCTTCTTTTGCTGCCTTCTTTCCAATTAGTCTCCAAAACAGAAGAGAGAGTACATTAATCACTTTTCTCCACATATTCCGTTCATCTTCCTCACGGAACTCACGGCGTACCTGCTGTGAATGCTGAGTTGCACGGTCTGGTTGATCCTCGATTCCTTTACAAGGAAGCAGCACTGCCACTCCGCCTTTCCCATTTCCCTCTCTAGTCTCACTCCCTGCACCGGCACCTGCACCTTCACCGCCCCCACCACCGCCACCATGAGCAAGCCACTGCATACTCCGCGCATACAGAAGCGTGGTGATTGCATGAAACAGCACATCCACACTGTCGTAGTGAGGTGTTTGCGTCCTGCTGCTGCTTCTCGTTCCTCTGCCGCTGACCCTGTGGCTAATCGGTGAAGATGTGTCGATCAAGTGCGTGTACTTGTTTCCGTCGTACGTGCTGATGTAGCGGAAGTCAGGCTGCGGGCTTTGCCAGACAGCAGCAGAGAGCCGGTCGATCAGGTCGCAGAAGATGGCAGAGGAAAACACCTGTGCAGTCTCTTGCGAAGCCACTGCCTTGTTTTCTTCATCCCCTTCCTTCTCCTTCTCCTTCTTCTTCTTTTCTGAGACGACATACATGAGTGGCAGAACGTTGGCCCGGAACAGAACAAGCACAGATCGGACCATCGGCACATACTCGCTGACTGTCCACGCTTGGAACTGCACACTGTCTTTGTCCTCATCCTGCAGCGGTGGCGGCGGCTGCGGCTGTGGGTGGTGCTCCCCCCGTGCCTGAGGCCGTGGATGGGACTGCTGTTGGGGAGGCGGAAGCTGCTGCTGCTGCTGCTGCTGCTGCTGCTGCTGCTGACTCCGATGCCCGGCCTGGATATG
>BNWK01000398.1 GCA_025998775.1 Alphaproteobacteria bacterium
TTCAGTGATGATAATGATGAAGAGGACACTCACCCCGAGACGAAACAGAAGAATCCACAGAATTTACCAGAACTAATTCCCGAAGCAGAGTTCATAATGATAGAGAATAAAGGTGAGAATTATAAGCTTACTCCAGAGGAAGAGGAGGAAAGAAAGAAAGTAGAGAGATTCAATAACAGAACTTTCATGGGAGTGGTAGCAGGTGAGATTGACATACAGGACAATAATATATGGATAGTAACGGATCCACCTGAAAGAGATATTATTATTGACCATGCATCACAGAGAAAATTCATGGATTTCGGAAAAGGGGAAACCACAAGATTCAACCTTAATAACTCTACGTACACGACGATCATGATAACTGAATTTACCACAGTGGAAGCTCTACGTAACGAAATAGTTAATGCCTGGGAAGAGAAATGTGATAAGAATGTTGTGAAGGCTAATGCTGCATTTGGTGTAATCATGCAGACAGTACATCGATCTTCAACGGGTGAGATAACTTATACGTATGAACAGAGCAGCTCCGCAACCTATGAAAACTCATACAGTCATGGATCCCCGATGATAATTAATAATAAGGAGTCAGCAAATCTTTTTGTAGATCACATTATTGCTCAGATTAATGAGAAAGAAGAGGAAGGCTTTTACAAAGAAGTACGAGATACCAAAACGAAGATTGTTTGCGTTTATTCAATACTGCTAAACTTCTATCACGTTCACTTGGTTGGGAAGATTGAATATGGACTAATCACAGACTATGCAATATGCGTCTTTGTTGCATTAACATATCACTTTCATCCTGTCTCAGAGAATTTAAATAAGAAAAGTCGTATAGCCCATGCAAAAGACTACTTCTTCAAGTCCTCGGGTATTGAGAAACCGAAAGACACTCGAATGGTCGCTAAGATTCTCAGTGACTACAAGGGTTTCAATTTCTCTTCGAAGGAAGATGTTTGTAAATTATGCAACGTATTCAAAATTAATATTCAAACGTATGTACTAAAGGGGGATGATAAGGATGGTGAGTGTTTGTATGGTCTTGGAGATTATTATGAGGGAGATACTAAAACTGAAACTACACTGAACCTCAAGCTGAGTGTTGAAAAAAATGGTTACGCTCACTCAGATTCAATCACCCATTCGACGATAAATTCATGACATGGTATGATGACAAGATTCCTCTTTATAAGTTAATCTTAGAGTATGTCTCAGGCGTCGCAAATGCTGCAGGCTTTACAACACGCGTTGATCCGAACGACACCACAAGCGCTGTAAAAATATCCAATATCAAGTACACCGCAATACTAAGTAAATTGGCGTCGAAGGCTTACAAGCATGCTCTCAACATCCTATTCAAAGCCGAAGGATCCTTGTACAAGAAGTTACCAAGTAATTATGACTTCACTC
>BNWK01000399.1 GCA_025998775.1 Alphaproteobacteria bacterium
CCTTTTGCTGTTATTGTTCATTCTACTATGTTCCCGTTACTGTTACTGTTTCTTTTCCTGTTACTGTTCACTTTTGTTTGTTATGCAGGCCCGATGCGAAAATGGATGTGTGGTCACTTGGCGTGGTATTCTACTACCTCTGCAGCCTTGAGATGCCCTTCCCCGGAATTACTCTGCCGATGGAAATGAAGGTGAAGGTATCTGATAGTGTGGTGTGTGGTGTGTGGTGTGTGGTGTGGTTGTATGGTGGTGTGATGGTTTGTGGTGCTGATGGGATGTGATGTGTTGTGTTTGTTCTTTTCTTTTTTTTGTGTTTGAAAAGTATGTGCTGTGCTGCTTGCAGGGATTCCTAATGGCGGAGGGGGAGTGCACACCCAGCTCAGGCGAGACGCGCCCTGAGAAGGAATGCACACCCAGCTCAGGCGAGACGGTCCCTGAGGAGGTCAACACCCTCGTGCACGCCATGCTGCAGAAGGTATGTGGTACTCTGCTTCCTGAAGTGATGCTGTGCTGTGGTAGATGTTTTGTTTCAGGTAGTATTTATGTGTATGTGTGTGTGTGTGTGTGTGAGTGTATGTGTGCTTGTGTGTGTGTGTTGTTTGATGAATTGATTCACACGCCGCTGTAATGAAAGAAAGTACTCTTGACACTCCGTGCATATGATGTAATGTGAATTGCTGCTTGGTTAAGAAAGTATAATGTGATAATTGTGATTGTGATGCGCTGTGCTGTGTTGTAAATTGCTACTTGGTTTATATATATGTGTTTATGTTTGTGTGTGTGTGTGTGTAACAAATTTGCGTGTGTGTATATCACATTTTTCTAGGATCCCTTCAAAAGACCCTCAGTGCTTGATTTGCTTGCACGGGCAGAGGTGTGTGAAATTCCATTTCTCTCTTGCTTTTTCTCTTCTTTCTTTCTCCTTTTTTTTTGTTTTCTTTCTTTTGTTCTCTTCTTTCCTTTCCTTTCTTATTCCCCTTTTTTGTTTCTTTCCCTTTTTTTCATTTTATTCATTCATTTTCTTTCCTTTATTCTCTTCTTTGTCTTCCTTTCTTCTTCCCTCCTTTTGTTTCTGTATCTGTCTTTCCCCTTTCTTATTTTTTTTTTTCTCTCTCTCTTTCATTCCATTCCTTGTTTTTCTTTCTTTTGTTCTCTTCTTTCTCCCCATTTCCTTTCTTCCCTTTGTTTCTTTCTCTTCCATTCGCTTGCTTCTTTCTTTCTCTTCTTTTCATTTTCCTTTTTCCTTCTCTTTCTTTCGTTTTCATCTTTTCTTCTTCTTACTTTTTTCTTCCTTTTTTTTTGGTTTATTTTCGTTCGTCATTTTTTTGTTATTTTCCATCCGTCCTTTTTTCTTTTTTTCGTACGCCGTTCACATTTACTGCCTATGCCTGTTGTTGTCCAGGTGCAGAGGT
>BNWK01000400.1 GCA_025998775.1 Alphaproteobacteria bacterium
GTGATTCAAAGCACTGGAAATGCAGACTCTGTAATCATCAATTTGCGAGGCATCATTAAGGAAATGGACTTCGGCAGTTGGAAGCCAGCGGATAAGGCAACACTGAAATGCTCGATTTCCTGTGCCTACTACAAGTTGTCCATTGCAGACAATAATCTTGTCGAAATCGATGCCGTAAACATGATTCGCAAAATCAATGGAGTCGATCAATTGAGCAGTCATCGCACGATACTTGGGATCTAAAAGGAGAAATTGAAAATGGAAAAAGTAAAATTAGAAAATCCAATCAAAATTGACGGCGTTCTTATTCATGAAATTTCGTTGCGCAGACCAAAAGTTCGGGATCGCCTTCTGGTTGAAAAAAGTAACGGCAGCGATGCCGAAAAAGAAGTGAATTTCATCGCAAATTTAGCGTCTATCACACCTGAAGAAGTACAGGAAATTGACCTGCAAGATTATGCAAAAATTCAAGACGTGCTCAGAAATTTTTTATTGCCGGATCAACCTCAGAATTGAGGCGTGCTGTGTTGGCAATGGCATCGCACGCAAACGGTGGCATTTCCGAATGGTTAGACATGGGGTTAGATGAATTTGTGCTTTGGTTGCAAGACTTAAAGGAAATAAATGGCAGATAACAAACATCAAGTATCAGTTGTAATTGGAGCAGCGTTGAGTAGCGGCTTTAAAGAAGCCATTTCCACAAGCCAAAACGATTTTTTTAAACTCGGCGGCATTATCAAAGAGCTCGACTCATCAACACTTGGAGTTGCAAGTAAATTCCAAGATCTTCAACGTAAAACTCTGGAGGCCAAAAGAGCGTGGGTAGAATCCGAGGCAGAAGTTAAACGGCTGGCCATAGCACTCAAAAATACCGAAAATCCATCGGCCGCAATGGTTCGTGAATTTGAAAAATCGAAAACTGCTGCTGCAAAAGCAAAGGATGCCTACATCGGAAAACGTGATGCGCTGCACAACCTTTCCGAGCAAATAAAAACCAGCGGAAACGATATCGGCACGCTTGTTTCCCAGCAATCTAAACTTGGATCGTCAATTGCGAACTTGAAAATACGCTACGGTGAGTTGAATAAAATCATGGGGCAACGCGATGCAGTTTTGGCTCAGCGAGCGAATCTTCGTGGTCAAATGATGGACGCGGTTGCGTTGGCGGCCACGCTTGGAGCTCCAATAAAAGCCGCTGTCGACTTCGAATCTGCCATGGCAGATGTGGCGAAAGTGGTTGATTTTCCAGAGCCAGACGGCCTTCTAAAAATGGGAAATTCCCTGAAAGAAATGTCGCGAACGATTCCGCTTTCGGCTGAAGGACTGGCACAGATTACAGCGTCTGGTGGACAACTTGGCGTTGCATCAAAAGACCTTATCGGTTTTACGGAATCTGTAGCAAAAATGTC
>BNWK01000401.1 GCA_025998775.1 Alphaproteobacteria bacterium
TTTTTCGAATACCTCGGAAAATGTAATCAATTTTTCCGAATCTTCTTTCTGTTTTTCCTCCTCTTGCTCTTGAGCTTTTTTTGATTGTTCTCGTTTTTCAGCAAGAGTTTTTGGGCCTTTACCATCTTTTTGGTTTTGCTTCAGCTCTTGCAATCTTGCTATGGCTTTTTCTATGGTCCAACCGTCGGATTCCCATCCTAGAGTTTCAGTTTTTGTTTTTCCATCCAATTTATATACCAATGCAAAGCTACGATCTTTTCGTTTCTTATATGTTCTCGTGTTGTGCTCGTAGTATCTAACACCTTTCACGTTTTCTATTTTAAACCATTTTACGCCCATCTCGATCTCCACTAAATCTAGAGGTATTATAACATATTTTTAACAACCCATTAACAACTTTTTTTGAGGTTGCAATAGTATTTTCTCGCAACTCGTTGTAGGATTGAGCTTGTGAAACGCCTAAAATATCAGTATATTGAGTGGAATATCGTCAGCTATCGTCATCTATCAAAAGGCAAGTACTACAGGCTCATAACCTGAAGGTCGTTGGTTCAAATCCTTCCCCCGCAACCACCTTAAATTTCAGCGTTTTTAAGCCTAAAAATCTGTTTCCAAAAAGTTAGGAACTTAAAATCCGTCCCCATTCTGTCCCCATTTTTTTATTTGTTTTAGCCTGCATTTATTTGTCCCCAGAAGCGATGTAACGAAAGCAGATTTAATTTTAATAAACCTGCAATCACATATGATGTAATTAATCGCGTATCAATCTCGAATGGCTAGAAAGCCATTCGATGATGCTATCTATTTGATATACAGTCTTGTGTCCCAGCATTATCGCGTTTTTTATCCCTTTTCCTTGGCAGTCGAGCTTAGCTATGGTTTTAGGATGAATAATTCCACCAGTTAAATCCCACAGCTCTTTCCGTGTTACATACTGCTTTTTGCATTTTTCCTTTAATCTATCAAATACGCTCATTTCAAACTCCTCTTACTTTTGTTTTTAGCCACTCGACTACGGCATCTGTTTCATAGAACACTCTGTTACCGATGCGATACCTTCTTTTTATGCCGTCTCCTCGAGCATCTAGTGTACTCATGCTAGTTTGCTTAAAAAGTCCCTGTGTGAACTCTTCAATTCGGTCACGAGATACAAATGGAGATGGCCATTTTTCTTTCAGTTCGTCCAGCGCTTTCGTTCTGTCCTCAATTTTGTCCCCACTCTTGGGAGTTTTTGCTGATTTATCAGTCATTTTTATACTCCTTATTGTTCTATTACATAATATGCAACAAATAACTCTTTTATTCTTTTGCTATATTTTTCCATGTTTTTTTTAACCACCTCATTTAATTCATATGTATCCGCTAAGTATTCGCTCCTAAAAAGCAATAATCGCTCAACAAGCTCT
>BNWK01000402.1 GCA_025998775.1 Alphaproteobacteria bacterium
CAGTTGTATTTCGGAGTTGTAAAGAACAAAAATCCAGTAAACCCCAAGAAGTTTTTGAAATAAATACAATTCTATGAATTTTTACCAATATATTTTTATTTCTCAGCGTTTACGCTGGAAACATCCCAACTGATGGAAAAAGGAAAATATTGGTATGCAGTTGAATACGTACTACTGAGCGTGTTCCTGAGTCTAGCATTTTTTTACATAAGGACTAATATGGCAAAATACGTTCGGGAATAGACCTGTTACGTATCCTTTGCTGTTTTTTTACAATTGGTCTCTCGCACTTTATTCCATAATAATTTGCCTATCCAATAGTAATTGTTTCGGCAATATTTTTACATTAGATCGCTCGGCCATTTCGCAAACGTTCCTATCGCTGTGAATGGTCGTTATAATAAGCGAACGCTCCTTTATTCCACTCTGCAAAATGACCGTTAGTCCACTGAAATCACTACCTCTTAATTCGTAATCGCACAAAAAGAAAAGCCTTTCTTTTTCGCGAAAAAATTCTATGAAATTCAACGCGTCTCTGCTCTTGCTGAAAAATCTCAGATCTAAATCTTTTGAATAATCCTTCAATAGAGTTTCAAAAGCGCAAAAGACAGACGGATCATCATCTAAAACAACAACGGTATCTCCTTTTTTAAAGACCAACTGCTTGGCTATCCATTTAGGGCACTCAACCAGTGGAAACTTAATCAAAAAAGTGGTGCCAGCATCTTTTTCGGATTCAACTTCTATAATTCCTTTATAAAAATCGATAGTAGTTAGTACTTGATCCAGTCCAATTCCCGGTCCTGCATGTTTTGTGCTATCAATGTGTCCGGAACGATTGTTGATTTTATTTATAATTGGCTTCAGTATTCCAACGCCATTATCTTTGATAATAATCTTGGCGTATGTACCTTCGATGCCAAACGATACATCTACAATTCCAGAGTCTATACCGCAGGCTTCAACCGCATTATTAATCAAATTAGATATCATGCATTCAAAACTCAGCTGATCACCTTGGACAAAGGTAAATTTATCGGTAGGATCAAATGAGTAATTAAACTTAATCTTTGAGTCTTTATATCGGTATTTCTTGTTTCGTACAGCGTCTCCTAACGCCAGCGCTACAAGAATAAGGCCAACCTGAGCAGCATTTGACTCTTGTTCGTATTTTTTATATTTTTCAGATAGCGCTCCTACAATGTTTTTGATGCTAGTTATCACATTTTTTAGCACAAAATGTTGCTTCTCTTGAGTATCAAAAGACTTCACAATATATTCCATAGTGGACAAGGGAGAAATGATGTCATGCAGAACTTGCGCTGTGAACGTAGCAAAATCTTTTTGTTCTTCGATTCTAGTCTCTTGTACTTTAGTTTTGATTTGCAACTCCTCTGCTTTTTTGC
>BNWK01000403.1 GCA_025998775.1 Alphaproteobacteria bacterium
AGCTCATTGAAAAGGGGAGGTTTGTTTATGTTGGGCGATTATCAATGTGGCTTTTTTTTTTTGATTTTTGTTTTTTTTTTTTTTTTTTTGGAATTTATTTTTATTTATTCTTTTATTTTTATTGTTCTCTTCAGACTGAACGCTGCCCTCCAAGACGAGAACAACAAACTCAGGGATGACATCGAACAGCTCAAGAGGGAGAAGGAGATTGATGACCGCGTGCGCTCCATGTCCGCCCTCGCCGGTCTTGACGGAACTGGCGGCCAAACCTGGGAGCAGATAGAGATAGGCAAGCTGTCCAAGGAGTGGGAGGACGCGATCGCGGAGGAGAGGAAGGAGAACGCGCGGCTGCGTGAGCTCCTCGCACAGCGGAGGAAGCCAGGCGGGGATGATCAAACGAACGAAAATGAGGTGGTGCAGAAGAGGCTGGAGAGGTATGTGTGTATGTGTGTGCTCAGATCACTCAATACATGAGGCTGACGTGGCCAGATCATTCAAGACATGAGTGTGTGTGTGTGTGTGTGAATGAGTCACTAATTTATATACGTTTCTTTGTTTGAATGTTCAGGGAAAACTCGAACCTAAAGAGAGAGAATAAACAGCTGAGGGACGAAAACGCACAGCTAGAAGAGGAGAATGCACAACTGCAAAAGGGGGGGCAGGGCACGCCGGGGAAGTCTAGGAGCTCCGTGCGGAGTAGTGGAGGAGGGGATCCAGAGAAGGAGAAGGCTCTCAGGGCGGAGGCCAACGAATTGAAGAAGAAGCTGAGGGATGCGGAGAAGTTTGTGGTGCGTCTACCGTGCAGTTTATTTCATATGTAAATTGTGTATATGTATGTTGCTTAAAATTCATGTCAATATGACCTGTGCATTCTGCAGCCAAAAGGCAGACGCGAAGGAGGAAGCCAGAGAAGCCCAGCAACTGGCTGATGCGCTGAAGGCCGAGAACAACGACCTCATAAGCAAACTTGAGGAGAAGGAAAGGTATCTTTTTTTTTCTTCTGTTGTTTCATATTGAATTTTTCTATTTATCTGTCTTTCTTTTTTCGTCAGAGAGAACACTTCATTGAAGGAAGAGAACAAGAATCTGCGCGATGCTACCCTGAAAGGTGCGTCTCCCGAGGTCTGGGACCTCTCCCGCCAGTGGGAGGAGGCCCGCCAGGCGCTTTACAATGAAAATGGCCTTTTGCGTGAGGAGTTGGCCAGGCTTCGTAGGCTGACGGGGGGGGAAGGATCAAGGGTAACGGCAGAAAACAGGGAGCTGTGGCAGGAGAATGAAGATCTGAAAGACAGGCTGGCCGAAAGGGAGAGGTTAGTTTTGTTTGTGATGGGTGTGTGTGTGTGTGTGGTGTGTGTGTGTGTGTGTGTTTATGTATCTGTGTGTTTGTATGTATATGTGTGTG
>BNWK01000404.1 GCA_025998775.1 Alphaproteobacteria bacterium
TGTAACGTTGTTCTCCTTACCAAGCACATTAGTATCACTTGACGTATATTGTTACTTTTTCCTACCACAAAACTATGTGCTCCACTGACTGTGACAGCATTTCCAATGGCTATACTATAATTACCTGTAGCAGTACTACCACCACCTAAACATATGCTATTTGAGCCTTCTCCAGCATGTTTGCCATCGATTTCTTCTCCGTTCAAGAACAGCTGACTGCTTCCACCACTTGCTCCAATATTCAAGTTGCCACGAACCTCAGTGTTTTGAGTAGCACTTCCTATGACAATTGTGTTGTTTCCAACGGCCGAAATTTCGTTTCCGATTGCCACACCGTTATTACCATCAACCCTGTTTTGATATCCAAAGGCGTAACTTTTTCACCCATAGACTATGTTATTGTTTCCGATTACTGCACTATTTACAGCATCAATTGTGTTGCTATCACCAAGCGCGCTACTACTGGCATCAACTACTTCGTTAGTGTTTCCTATTGCAAACGAACCTGTGCCTGTAACATAGTTACTACGACCAACTGCTACGCTATTGATTGCATTAATAGTGTTTTGATATCCAAATGCATAGCTGGTCTCATTATTAATTGTGTTATTGTGTCCAATCCCAACACTGTCTTCGCCATTTGCCTTATTTCTATACCCAATACCTATAGCTGATGTTTCAGATGCTTCGTTGCTTTGTCCAATTGCAATACCTCTACTACCATCTGCGACATTGCCACTACCAAGCGACATACTCTGATTTCCTATTGTACTGTTACTGACTCCAATAGCGAAGCTGCCGCTGCCCGTTGCAGTGTTAGTATTTCCCAAACTTATGCTATCATTACCTGCAGCAGTACAGTCGTTGCCTAAAGCTATGCTATTTTCACCCTCGCCAAGATGAAGATTTGAATTAATTATTCCATTAAGTGCGTCTGCTACAGATACAGGGTGTGTCTCACCTTCGACTACAGTATCTTTGTAATGAACATTAGTTGCTTCAATTGTTCCTCCTCCAAGCCCACCGACGATATCAGGGTGCACCTCGAATTTGATTCCATCTCGGGTATTCTTCACTAACATCGACTCTGATCCAATGATGTTCACCACTTCTGATCTCCCGTTCACTGATTCAACAATTGGTATTCCTCGACTGATTGCATAAGCGTATGTCATTTCAGTGAAATAAAAATAATGATTTAGTCAGGGTCAATGTCTATAATCGGTGGCGTGACATCAACTCCAGGTCTTTCACCAGGGGTTATTGGTATAATCGGAATTTCAGGATCAACGGGAAGGGCGTTATCCCACACGAGTTGCGCTCGAGCACCGTTTGCCTTTTTAAACTCGATGCAGTAATCCGAAACTTTTATAGTTATGTTTTGCAGACTACCATAAGT
>BNWK01000405.1 GCA_025998775.1 Alphaproteobacteria bacterium
TACACCGATCAGCGAATGCCCAGCTATGTTGACTTCATCTGCGAGTTAGAGTTATTGTTGGTGGATGAATCGTAATATTTAGTTGACAAGAAATGAATCGCATCGTTGAATCCGTTAATGGCAAAACTGGTGTTGTTACTATCAAAGCTGCTGATGATTCCATAATCGTAAAGAATAGCGGAACACTCATCACACTTCAATCTACAGGGGATGGAACTCAAGGACCACCTGGTCCGCAAGGCAATAAAGGTGACACAGGTGATAAGGGTGATAAAGGTGACAAAGGTGATACTGGTGCTGCTGGCCCTCAAGGCAATAAAGGTGACAAAGGTGACAAGGGTGATAAGGTGATAAGGGAGATACAGGTAGTATAGGCAATTTTGATGGACACTTGAGCACCACTGAACAGCTAAATATAACTGGAGAAAAGGGTTTGTTTATAACGACTGCAAGTGATGCAAACCACGGTGGGGATGTTACTTGGAGATGTTGGGATACACATGACGGAACCTATGGTAGTCTGCAGAATATAACTATAAAAGTCTCAGATTACTGTATTGAATTTAAGAAAGCAAATGGTGCTCGAGCGGAGCTGGTATGGAATAACTCTTGATTGGGTTAAATTATTTTTACTCATCTAAAATGACTTACGCTTATGCAGTTAACCGAGGAATACCAATTGTGGAATCAGTAAATGGAAGATCAGGGGTGGTGAACTTCATTGGCTCAGAATCGATGTTAGTAAAGAATACCCGTGATGGAATCAAATTTGAGGTGCATCCAGACATCGTTGGAGGACTCGATGGAGACAGAACAATTGAGGCAAGCAATGTTCATTACAAGGATGTTGTGATCGACGGTGATACTCAGAGCATCTCAGTAGAGCTTGCACTTGATAAAGTAATTGCCGACAGTACTCATGAAGGTGAAGGACCTAATAGTATAAAAATAGGTAATGGAAGCACATCCGAAGGTTCAAACAGCACTGCAATAGGTCAGAGCAACAATATATTTGGATTTGGTTCAAGTGGAATGGGTCGTAGTAACACTATTATGGGAAGTTCGAGCAGTGCAGTTGGCATTTCAAACGAAGTTAGTGGAGATCGCTGCGGCGCACTTGGATTCACCAACAATATTTCTGAAAATGATAGCGTTGCAGTAGGAAGCAAGGATGAAACTACGGGACAGCGAAGTTGCGCATTAGGATATCAAAATAGCATTGCCTCAGGTGACAGTGTTGCGCTTGGCAAGGAAAACAATGTTACGGGTAGTTTTGCGAATATCATGGGAAGCTATAACCAAATAGGAAGTGATGGCTGTATTGCGGTTGGTCGGAGTAACTATGTTACAGGCACGTCCTCGTTCGCAGTGGGAAACTCTAACGAAATAGTTGATGCT
>BNWK01000406.1 GCA_025998775.1 Alphaproteobacteria bacterium
TGGTGGGCTGGTGCTGTAGATTGATGTTATTTATTTATTATTATTAAATGGGGAATAGTTCCTTCAATTACACCAAGAAAGATGATGACGAAATCGAAATTGAATTACCACAACCAGCCGAACCTATAATGAAATCAGAAGATACTTTGACAAAGCTCAGAAAAGAATTGGAAGGTGAGTTGAAATTCATAAACGAAAGACTTGAGATTGAGAGAATTAAAAAACATATAGGGATGTCGAACGAATATGACCATTATGAAAAGCGAAGAAATGAGTTAGTAATCGGGTTGAACGTAGTTCATTGATGTTGTAGATTGATATGTGTGCTTGATGGTGTTCATTGACAGACAAAAATAAATTATTTTTATTTACTGACCGTCTGAGGGGTCATCACCAAAGATATCGTCGTCTTCACCTTCCACACTCATATGTGATGAAGAACTAGAGCTTCGGCTAGGAGGACCAGAAAATGCTGAACTGCTGGAACTGCTGGAACTACTTGATGATGAGGATGAGCCTCCGCCATGCCCAACGCCTGCACTCTTGCCAACACCAACTGCACCCCTAGTTCGAACTCCTCTTAGACCAAAGTTAGGTGCTGTTCTACTTCTGTTCAGGAATTGAGCCGCTAGTTGTTGTCGATTAAGCGGTGATGACATCGCAGCTGAAACTCTTGCTTGTTTCCTAACGTCTTGTGCTTGTGCCATCATATCCACGACTTCGACAGGGATTTGACCATTGTCTTGAATTGATACTCCTTCACCTCTCATCCTTTGGTCATTACCAACAATTGAAAGTGCTCTGCGAATAACGTTTATTGCTTCCTGAGGAAAAGTTTGGTCTGCTACCAATGGATGTCGAGCGTAAACAGCTGCCATGCTTTCCTTGAATTTTGAATTTTCCAACAACTCATCAGTATCAGTTGTGAAATCATAACCTTGTGCATATCTTTGACCCCAAACGCTTTTTGGTAATAGATAAGCTGGAAGTAACCATTTTCTGTAAAATATTGAGGAAATTTTTGATGTTAAATAACCGTAATGCGGAGTTGTTAAAAGAGTGCGTCCATTATTTGGATGCTTAATTACTACACCTAATCTTGCCAGTACTGCTCTCACAAGTGCTGATGCGTGTGCGAATACACTTTTGTTTGCTGTGATGTGTGCATCGATTTGTTGCGCCATTTCAGGCGTGAATGGATGACGCTGTCTGTCAGCAGGAGTGAGATACTTTTTCAGATAGAACTTATACAGCTTGTTGATGAATTCTTTATTCTGTGTTCGTTCTTCTTTTGTTGGAAACGTTTCATAAATGCCACGTTTCTTTGCTGCTCGACCACGATCTGTCAATAACATACCATCAATAGCGAAAATATCGTTGGGACTGTTCTGCTTA
>BNWK01000407.1 GCA_025998775.1 Alphaproteobacteria bacterium
ATCCATTGGGCAATGTATACAGCAAAAAGATATCGCTTGGCAATCTTTTAAAATTGGTGACAATAGGAAAAACTCGCGTCCATCTAACGCACGTTCAGTATGAACCCGCTGTATTCTCTATTTTTCCAGGAAAATCAGAGGAAGAACAGGCAAACACAAAGGAACCGAAACAGACGAGCTCAAGTAAAACAATAGATCCTATCTGGGAACCGGAAATATATCTCAAAACTAGGAGGAAGTCTCCTCTGAAAAGGCGGAGAACGGTGAGTCTGTATTTGACAAGGCTGATGTGATCAATTGGTTTGAGGCTCGCAGAGCAGCCGATAAAAATTTTCCGTTCTTTCTTAAAGAAAAGTTTGTTACAGATTCCAGGCACAGGAACAAAAATTTTATTTCATATGATGATTTAAAAAAAGACATGGATCAATTGTCGGACAGATGCGCTTTTCTGGAGAAGAGGCTGGCAAAGCTGGAAAGCGAGCATAATCTAAGTAAGAAAGACCTCATTCAGTCGCTGGCGGCGCAGCTGAAAAGAGACGCAGAAGCGGAAGGAATCGACAAGAGCATTCCGTTTGCCATTGAAGTCATTTCTCATTTTCTGGAAATAGAAATTTCCAAAGGAGATACTGTGTACAATCCCGGCGGAGCAAAAATTGACGGATTTTCCTATGATCTGATCAGCAAATGTATAAAGGAAGCGGAGCTTTTTCCGGACGGCAGGCGAGGCAATTCCGCTCAAAAGAAAAAAGCAACCAGAGAAGAAGACTTAAAAAAGATGAAAGATATGTTTTTAAGAAAAGAATATCAAAAGCTTAAAGATGACTTCGGCAAGATCAGGTAAATTCTATCATTCTTAGAATATTTTTTTAGTTTTTCTTGAAAGATGAGCTTTTTCTAAAATTCTAAGACCGGTAGAATTTTGCAAAATATTCTTAGAATATTCTCATATTTGAGCATTTTCCAGGCAAGGCTATGCTAATCTCGAAGGTGCGCGGACAGTCTGCGTACTATTTGAGGAGAGTAGTTATGTCCGAAGAAAGGTTTTTGAGATTGCCACAAATTTTGAAGCTGATTCCAATTGGAAAAAGCACGTTGTTGGAAAAGGTAAAAAAGGGGGAATTTCCAAAGTAAATAAAACTTGGAGCAAAAATTTCTGTTTGGAAAGCGTCTGATGTACAAGCCTATATCGATGATCACTGTGGCGATGTATCCAACAATGGCTAATTTTCAAGCTCTTAAAGACTCTTACAAACCAACGTGACGTCACGGGCGTTTCATAAAATTTTAGAGATATGTTTAGTTAATATTTAGGAGGCTTGTTCGACGAGCTTGCATTACATAAAAATGCACAAAAAAGTAGCAAAAAACGATCGGTTGCTACGTCTTTCA
>BNWK01000408.1 GCA_025998775.1 Alphaproteobacteria bacterium
CCGGGTTAAAAAAAAAAAAAAAAAAAAAACTCTCCCCGATGGTCGAAATGACTGCATCACTTAAGAAGGAGGGACATTTGCAGTGAGAAATGGTAGATAATGCTGCTGCTTTGCTCAGACAGATCGAGACCTTGTGTATACACCATCTGGAGGAGAAGCTGGCGAGAGACCGGTGACGCAATGCGGGAGGACAAACGGAGGGGTGTGCGCTGTTGCGGTGGTCGGAGAGATAGCTGCGGTACCAAAAGCCGTCTGCACATCCCTCAGATACAAACAGTAAAGTGTACTGACACTGCGTACACAAACGGAGGGGGGTGCGCTGTTGCGGCCGTCGGAGAGATGGCTGCTGCTGCAGAGAAAGAGAAAGAAGAAGAAGAAGAAGGAGCTGAGGAGAAAAGGAAAGCAAGAAAGACGAAACTGAAAGGAGAAGAGACACAAAAACAGACCGAAAGAAGTATGAAGAATGTAGAGGGAACGAAGAAGGAAAAAAAAGGAAAAAGATAGTGTTCTGACACTGCATACTCAAACGCCACTAACGCGTTTATGGCTTTTTTTTTTTTTTGTTATTTATGGCTTTTTGTATTTGGACAATGTGTTTATAATATCGTTTAAGAAGTGCTTTGTGGTGGAAAGAGAATTCCCGTTACGGCTACGACCAGAGGGGGTCACAGACAGAGAAAGTGGCCATAGACAGACAGAGGGATGACAGACAAGCAGAGGGATGACAGAGGGATGACAGACAAACAGAGGGGATCGCAGACAGAGAAAGTGGCCACAGAGTGAGAATGCACACGAAGGAACTCGCAGAGACAGAGGCTGGAGAGAGAGGGATGGAGTCTGAGAGAGGGAAAGAAAGTGTGTGTGTGAATGAGAGTGAGAGTGAGAGTTAAGTGATTGAGTGTCTCAAAAGGAATAGGACGAGGATTTTTTTCTAACGGTGATTCAGAAAGCACTTTTGTTTAGTTATCAAAACACTAGGTAGGTAAATCAATTTGTGAGCCTGAGCGCATGTTTTTTTTTTTTTGCAAACCGTTTGTTTTCCTGTACAAAAGGGGAATTTTGGAACTGTGTTATTCGCAATTTTCTTTTTGGAACGATTTTTGGCACGACTCCTTTATTCTGCGTATAGAAGAAACATAGAGACAGTGACTTTCTTCCTCAAATATACCAGCAAACCCTACTTGTCTTAGTACAACTGAACAAGCGCAATTAACTAACAGTATAAAAAAAAGGAAAAACGTATAAAAAAAAGAAAAAACGTAAAAAGAAAAATAGAATTTATATCTCCATTTAACATACTCTTTTCTTGTCTTACTCCTCTCCAAATGTCTTAGTACTACAAAGAAACCACCTGTTGCTGCTCAACCCCGTTGCAAGAACAATATGCCC
>BNWK01000409.1 GCA_025998775.1 Alphaproteobacteria bacterium
CTTCTAGGTAATAGTATATCCCTAACTGAGTGTTTTATTGAATTAATAGGGCCGCAAACAATCCAAAGCTAACGATCCAAAGCTACCAGCACTCCTTTTGCCATTTTGGACTATATTCTTAGTCCTAGAATTTGTTGTTTTATGCACCAATTCTTCCATTATTGCCACGAATTTATGGGTACCGCTTCCAATCGTAATCCCCAAAACTGCTTAGAATCGATGGTTTGGACTGCTAAATTAGTGTAGTTTTAATTAGTAATTCTTGTGCATTATTATCTAAAACCGCTGGTTTGGATCAATAAGTTGGTGTAATTTTAAGTATTAGTCCTCGTGCAATTATGCTTAGAATTGCTGGTTTGGATTAATAAATCGGTGTAATTTTAGGAATTAGTTCTTGTCCAAATGTGCTTAGAATCGTTGGTTTGGATTAATAAATTAGTGTTATATTAATTTAAAATTGTTGTTTAGAATCGTTAGTTTGTATTAATAAGTGGAGTGCTAGTACATGGTGTATTCCAAATTACCAAGTTACTAAGTTACCAACGCCCATAGTTCTTTAAATGTCACTAACCTCTATACTCCATACTTGGGGACTTTTATTTTTTCCTTATTTTTTAATTCGTACTAAAACGATGGAAGCTACCAACAAGATTTTGGAACTGAACTTGAACAAAACCAGAGAAGATGGACGATTCTTGTTATCCAATGTAACCACAAGTAACAACCCAGAAAAGCTGCTAGAGAATCTGAACAAAATTATAAATCCAAACGATACATCGAGGATAGACTACAGGGAGGGAGGAACTAGAGGGCATACTTTAGAACCAATAAATTCTATATTTTCGGACAACATTATAATATACTACAATCTACCGAAAGACGCTGTAGAAACACACAAAAAGCTACAGATGCTAAAGGAAAGGAAACAATTGGAAGGACTGGAGACTAAACAAACACCCACGGAGGACAAAAGCGAGCGGGAACAGTACCTAAAAATCGCTGCTCCCTATCTAGCTATATTTAGACCAAAGATCCTTATGGCTTTTGCGAAGCTTGGAATAGCGCTAACTAACACCGATATTAAACCAGCCACAGTACAAAAAATTAATGGGGAAATTGCACAACTACTAAAGATATCCTTTGCGGATGTATATTACACAGATATTATAGATCTTATTAGTAACCAACTAAAAATCGAGGAACTAGCAGCGGAGGGTTTGTACATACACGACATCGACTTTACCAGGGATTTTAAGGGAGTTTTTAATAAACAAGAAGTAATACAATACTTATTAAACCATGGATTTAGAATGCAAAACGGGAACGATAACGAGGAAAGTTGCGGGGATTGCACCGCTACAATTGATGACAACGACGACATGGT
>BNWK01000410.1 GCA_025998775.1 Alphaproteobacteria bacterium
CGGGTGGCTCGCTTCCTCTGAACCATTGTCCTACCCCACACATTCTGATAGCGAAGCTGTGATCCTCATCATCCTCTTCCTTTCTTTTTCTTTCTTTCTTTCTTTCTTTCTTTCTTTTTTTCTTTCTTTCTTTCTTTCTTTCTTTCTTTCTTTCCTTCTTTCTTTCTCTCTCTCTCTTTCCCTCTTTCTCTCTTCTCTCTCTTTCTCTTCCTCTCTTCCACTCTTATAAGTTTGTGTGTATGTAGTGCACTGTGTGTTTGTGTGTTGGCGTGTGTAGAAAGGGTGTCTGAGTTTATGTGATACGATTCAAAGTATGTGTGTGTGTCCATTGTGTGTAATTGGTTATTTTAAGTGTTTTCATTTTATTTTTTACACTACCTGTTTTACTTTTTTTCACTAAACTTTTTCCCACTCCCTCTCTCTCTGTCTCTCTCTCTCTCTCTCTCTCTCTTTTTGTGTGCCAATATGCTGTACAGTGACAATATGCTGTACAGTGGTAGTGTGCTGTACATTGACAGTGTGCTTTATAGTGACAGTGTGCTGCTGACTCACAGTTACAACAGTCACAATACTTTTACACGTTTTAGGTTCTGTACTCATACTGTTAGTTCTGTATGTCTTGATAACTCTTAGTAAATATATGGAAAAGGAAAATAAGTTTCTTCAATAGAGTGAACAAGGAGTAGAAAAACAAAAAGAAAAAAGCGCAGCAGATATTTGCTTTATCTTCCACACCGATATCATATTTACTACCACACACACACACAAATACAAACACAAGCATAAGCGGAAATAAAAACATAAGAAGGAAAAAATGAAAGAAAGAACAAATTTAAAAAAGAAGGAAAGATTAAAGAAAGTGAAAGAAAGCGAACGGGTTTTTATAACCACTGCAATCTTCACGTCTTCTTGAACTTCACTGTTCACTTTCTCACCCTCTTCAGAATTCGTCTTCTCACCTACTCTACAATTTGCTTTAATAAAAATCCAACTTGTCCCGGGTACGTCATCCGCCTTCCTTGATGCTTGATATTCACTGCCTGTTCTGTCCTGCATTGTATGTTCTTGAAATGGAACGTTGATCTTGGGAATGAACACACAAAAAAATTGAAATGAAGGGATAAGGATTTTAGAAGTAATAAAATGACTACTGCAAACAATTTATTCTCCCTCAGAAGGAGTCCGTTTCACCGTACTTACAACAAGTCCATTCTCCCTAAGAAGGAATCCTTCTTACCATACTAACCGCGTTCAAATAATTTAAATTATTCGTTGTGTTCAACATCGCACTTTCTGGGAGTGACGGGAGACCGTGGTGAAGGAGGATCTTCCGCATCCAGCCATCTGCAAGGATGGGGAGTGTGTGTGGGGAAGAATCAAGAT
>BNWK01000411.1 GCA_025998775.1 Alphaproteobacteria bacterium
TGTTCGCAGTTGAGGATCTCGTAGAGTATGCTCGAAATCCAAGAAAAAACGATGATGTGGTTGACAAAATGGTCGCATGCATCAAGGAGTTTGGCTTTCGAATTCCGATCGTAGCCAAGAGTGATGGAACAGTTGTTGACGGTCATCTTCGTCTAAAAGCGGCTCGAAAACTTGCCATAAAAGAAGTGCCAGTCGTAATTGCAGATGATCTCACAGATACTCAAATCAAGGCGTTTCGTTTGGTCGCGAATCAGTCTGCAAATTGGGCTGAATGGAATGAGGAATTATTGAAGCTAGAATTGGAAGATCTCAAAAATCTCGACTTTGATCTTGATCTTACTGGTTTTGATTTGAATGAAGTCGAGAGGCTTTTGCGAAACGAAGAAATAGAAGAAGATGATTTCGAAGAATCTATTCCGGATGAAAATGTTCCAGTGATTAGTAAAGTCGGAGATCTCTGGATTTTGGGAGAGCATCGTTTACTTTGTGGCGATTCAACCAGAGAAGATGATTTCCAAAAATTGCTTTGTTCAGAAATAGCCAGCATGACTTTCACTGACCCTCCATACAATGTTGATTATGATCAGAACGGCAAAAATAAAATTTTGAACGATAATTTAGGAACAGAGTTCAACGGATTTCTCGAAAAAATTTGCACGAATATTCTGAATCACACAAAAGGGATTATCTACATTTTTATGTCGATCTCCGAAATTGGAAACCTAAAAAGGGAATTTGAAAAAGCTGGAGGTCATTGGTCGACATTCATTATATGGATAAAGAATCATTTTGCACTCGGTCGTTCCGACTATCATCGCCAATATGAACCGATTCTCTATGGATGGCCTGAAGGATCAGAGCATTATTGGTGTGGCGATCGTGATCAAAGCGATGTTTGGGATTGCCAAATTACACACAAAAATGATCTGCATCCAACAATGAAACCAATTCCACTTGTCGCAAGAGCTATTAGTAACAGCTGCAAAACGGGCGGCATTGTTCTTGATCCTTTTGGAGGATCTGGCACAATCATAATGGCGTGCGAACAGCTGGAACGCAGATGTAGGAGCATTGAACTCGATCCAAAATATGTCGATGTAATTATTCGGCGCTGGCAGAAAGCAACTGGTGAATCGGCGATTTTAGAATCAACAGGAAAAACATTTAGTGAGGTAGAATAATGGCATTAATTAAGCAATCCGAGTGGGCATGGCGGCAGGGGTTTTCGAGGCAGTATGTAAACAAGCTCATAACCGAAGGAAAAATCAAACTCGTTGATGGCATGATTGACGAAGGTACTGCGAATTCTATTTTAACGAGACAGCGAGATCCAAATCAGCCCATTCGACGAAACGGTAACGGAACCTATGAAGAGCGAAATG
>BNWK01000412.1 GCA_025998775.1 Alphaproteobacteria bacterium
GTGTGGTATTTTGTTTGTGTTAGTTTTCATCCATGTGCATGTTGGTTATGTCACCTGCGTGTGTGCATGTGTGCATGTGTGTGTGTGTGTGTGTGTGTGTGTGTGTGTGTGTGTATGTATGTATGTGTGTATGTGTGTGTGTGTGTGTATGTATGTGTGTATGTGTGTGTTTTCACTTTCTGTTCTGTGTTTCTCTTGTTGTGATCTTTCTTTTTCTGATTCTGCTTTTTACTTCCTACTTCATTTTTCCTTTCTCTTCTTCAAATTGATTGCTCTCCTTCATCATATTTCTATGGCTATATGTGTGTTTGTTTGCATGTGTGTGTGTGATCATGCCCAGGCCCTGCCCTTGCCCCCCTTTCCTTTGCCATCCGCTCCTTCGCCGGTCTGCGCCCCTCCACCGCCGCCGACCTCTCCACCGCAGGCCTGGGCGCAAGCGCCGTGGTCTACACCCACTCACATTCCCACTCGTCCCACTCATCCACGGAAAAGGACAAGGACAAGGAAAAGGGCAAGAGCGACACGGACAGCTCAGCCACGGACAACTCTGCGGAGGACGCAGTGCCGCACTTCCCTGCGCTGGCACTGGCCCCAGCACCGCGGCACGACCACACGGCAGTGGCAGTGTGTGTGCTGCACGCGCCGCTGGGGGCATCGCACTCATACGGGGCGATCACACACACGGACGTGGTGGAGGGGTGTGTTTGCTTGGATGTGTGCATGTACAATGTGTGTGTGTGGGTGTGTGTGAGTGTGTGTGTGTGTGCGTTTGTGTGGTATTTTGTTTGTGTTAGTTTTCATCCATGTGCATGTTGGTTATGTCACCTGCGTGTGTGCATGTGTGCATGTGTGTGTGTGTGTGTGTGTGTGTGTGTGTGTGTGTGTATGTGTGTGCATTTCCTCTTTTTCTCTTCCCTCAGCGTGGACGACAACCTCCATCCCAACACACACTCGCTGCACGCACACGTCGACCGGAGTCTGCCTGTCTTCCCTGCCCACCCCGTTTGCCAACCCCCGCGGCCCGATGAAAACACGACCAAAAAAAGCAGAGGGAAGGGAAAGGGCAGTGAAAGCGACGAAGACGCCGCCGCTGCTGCGGTGACAAAGGCGAAATGGCTCGCAGCACACTCCTTCACGCCCGCACCTGTGTGGCGCATGTATGTGCGTGGCGGACTGGATGTGCGCTTCCCAGCGAAGAAGCACGGGGACACAAGCTACAGGGCGTTTGATGACCTGTGGGTGCTGGAGGGTGTGTGTGTGTGTGTGTGTGTGTGTGTGTGTATGTATGTATGTATGTATGTATGTGTATGTGCAAAACGATAATACCGCATTTGTAAACTTGGGGTTGAGCCACGACACGGGAAAATTCGCGGTA
>BNWK01000413.1 GCA_025998775.1 Alphaproteobacteria bacterium
AAAAACGAGTATGCGATTCAGTGCTGTTTCAAACAGAATGTGTTGCAGACACTCTTTCGCACGCTTCCGAAGTTCATCAGATTCAACTGCGGTGGCGCACCATCTGGCTTCATAGAGTCTCTGGATGCGACTGTGCGAAATCTCCACTTCCTCTCATCCCGTGCGTCGCTCAAGTTCTTCGGCAGTGAGAGTGATGTCGATAAAGCTCCCTTGCAGAAGGCAGTGATATGTGCTGCTGATGTGCTCATCGACAACCTGCGCGGTGACGACCAATACAGCGCGTCCCTCCTCGGCCGTCTGGCAGACCTCTACGGCGATGCAGTGCTGGAGCATACGCTTCTGTGGGGGAACTTGATGGCCGTATTGGGAAGCTTCGTACTCAGGAATTCGAATGCGCAACCCCTTTTACGGCGGCTGTGTCTGTATGGCCGTGCTGATGTGAGTGGGAATGGTGGAGTGGGTGTGGATGCAGGTGTAGGTATGAATGCGGATCTGAGTGTGGGAGTCAGTTTGGGTGTGAAACTGAGGCGGAACCGCGTTACGAAGGTCTGTCTGGAGGAGAGGAGGAAGGGGAGGGAGGCTGAACGCGGCCGCCTTCTGTTTTATAATACCATTGAGGATCTTCTCCAGTTCTATAAAATCGTGGAAGAATTAATGAACGAGAAGGAGAGGTTGTCGGAATTGGAGATGCGGATGTATACTGAGACTAAAAACGACGTGAGTCTCTGCGTGTGCCTGCTGCTGAGAGGGTGTGTTTATACAAATGACTGATACTGTATTTGTCTCTAGTTCTGTGTGAGTGTAAGGACAGCGTGGCCGTATGATTGCTCATTACTCCAACTCACTAATTTTGTTCGTTCGACTCTCCTTGTCCTGTACTATTCCGGGGTATTCTCTATCGCATTCCACTCCAAAGACATATGAGTATTTTCTCTTGCCTTAATATCTTTTACTCTTTCTCTTTCTTTGTGCATCCCGTGCATTCCGTGCATCGTGCAGCTACCGAGACGAAATCCCCGCAGAGCTCACAGCGCTGTACGGTTCTGTGCTGGCGTATGCACGTGATGCTGTGCTGCGTGGAGATACGGGGTGGGACGGGGGCATGTTGGAGGAGATGCCAGGTGTCGCCGTGGCGCTAGAAATGGGCAGTGGGATCGAAGGAGGAGACGGGAAATGGAGGAGAAGTGAATGAAGAGTGGGAGATGGGAGATGTTTGGGGGAATGCTTGTTTGGATAAAGACTGTTGCTGTATTGTAGGGTTGTAATAGATGGAAAGGACAGGGAAGGTTGGGAAGGACAGGGTTGGGGTGGGAGTGTGGAACGAACACATGGCGGGTAAGAGAGACGGTAAAGGTTGTGTGGGTTGGAATGGGC
>BNWK01000414.1 GCA_025998775.1 Alphaproteobacteria bacterium
GTTTCACCATTCCTAGTAATTCCTTCACGGTATTATCGTTGGATTTATCAGTGCAATAGACAAAATCGTTGTATCCGCCATGATCAGGAAGTTGTGACAGCTTTATCAGTTCTCGAAGTACATTGAAAGTCTTTCCTGAACCTCTTCTTCCGATGTATAGGTTAATTGAATTTCGCCTAAAATTGAGATCTGGATCGATCACTGATTGCAACTGTTCTGACTTATCAATACCTCTTATGGCATTATGAATCTTCTTGTTCACGTATTGAGTTAACATACTTTTTATTATGTATAAAAGTATGGGTTCTCTGCTAAGTGTTATTAAGGCAATAAAACTAAAAATAAAAGGTAAGTGTAGCTGTTGTGATAAGTCAACCTGCGAATGCGCGACAAGTGTTGGTTCACCTGAATTCACACTACCTCCGACCGAATCCTCTCCGTTAAAGTCACCACCAGCTCTTAATCAGGCTGACTAAGAACCTCTTCGATCGTTTGCTCTTTTACTATTGGATCTCTGCTACAGTACGACAATCTATCAAGCTTTCCACTTCCAACAGTTGTTCTCTTGTGATCGTTATTTTTGAGAAGATAGTGCTTGAATCCACAGAAGTTTTCTTGCTCCTTCAGTGGCCTGTATTTACCGCACTTGAGCTTCTTGTACAGTTTTCCATCAGATACATATAAGTCCTGTTCAAGAAGTTTTCCATTGTAGAAATTCACTAAACGATAAGTAATTAATTTGTCAAGTAATTCTGTCTTAGGTCTATAAGGCATTCTTTCCTATGTGATAAAAAACTCGATTATTTTAATCGCTGCGTTCCTCGCGGCTGACTGCGTCAGTCTATTTCCTCAACATAGCTTGCACTAACTCCTTGAGCATCATCTGGAGCTGGCAACATCTTTAGTTGAATTCTTTCGTGTAATTGATCAGGATTCTTTGCCAAGCTTATTCCATCTGGTACCTTTCGTTTCTTTACATATTTACCGGTTGCAATGTTCTTGAAGATGTCTGAATAACCTAAGTTATCACCTTGTTCTTGATAATCTTGTGACAATCCGTTCGCAACATCTCCTGCCTTGCCTAACCAATCTAATCCTGTATTAATTCCTGTTCCTAAACCTGGAATCACTGAATCGAGCATTGGTGCTCCAAGCTTTCTAATTCCTTGCACGAAATCACTTTGAGCGAAATCTCCGAGTTTTCCTATCACCGGCGCAACATATTTCAGAGCTTTACCTTTCATCCAGTTCAAACCATTCTTGATCTTATTGAAGATTCCAACCATTTTGTGTCAAAATAAAAATAATTTTATCACGCTCTAAATGGAGCATGGATACTCATTTCTCATGACTCATAGAGGTCATATTGCTT
>BNWK01000415.1 GCA_025998775.1 Alphaproteobacteria bacterium
AGATTTTTATGTCTACTTTTGGTAATTCTTTAATCGCGTCGCGCAATAAATTCTTCGAGGATGGCACAAAACCATCCTTCTCCGTGATTTTTCCCAGCAAGCGCCCTGTCTTTTTGACAGAACGCTTGCGCTCCGCGTCGTAGCAATAGCGAACCTCGTATTTGTAGTAATTGCCTTTTATACACTTTATTTCCGTACGTGGCTCTTTAAACTTCTGCGCCCATTCTGGTAAATACATCTCATCCTCACAAAGTAATAGACTACCTAATTAGGTTGCATAGATAATAGCACAACAAAAACGTAACCTCAAGATATATTTTTGTTTTTTCTATTTTTTCTTATTTAGGGGGTAATTTTATGCGGAGTTAGGGATTGAAACGTGCAAACCCAGTCGTCGGCATAACGAACGATGTAGGCTTCCCCTCTACATTGCTTCTTTACGACTTTCTCAAACCACAGATCAAGTACGTAGTGTAAAAACACATTTGCAAGAACTGGAGACATTATGTTGCCCTGAGGTGTACCTTCGGTTTTATCCATAAGTTCTCCATTCTCCATCACTCCGGCCTTCAGGAATTTTTCAATCAGTCGCAGCAACTTTTTATCCGCTATGTCGTGCTCGAGAAATTTCAGTAACCATTCGTGATCTAGCGTATCGAAGAACGACTTTATGTCTGCTTCGACGACATAGCCAACTTTCTTGGTCATTATAATTTCTCTTAGCTTTCCCAGAGCATTATGGCAGCTCCTTCCTGGCCTAAATCCGTAGGAAAAATCCATGAATTTTGGCTCGTAAACAGCCGTCAGAAGTTTTGCAACTGCCGATTCCACAAGTTTATCCTCGTAGCATGATATGCCTAGAGGCCTTGTTTTTCCTGATTTTCCAGGCTTCGGTATACGTACTCTTCTCGATGGTTGCGGATTATAGGAATCCCGCTTCAATCTGCTCACCAGATCCTCAATGTTTCCAGTGAGATTCTTGTCATATTCATCTTTGTGCACTCCATCAACTCCGACCGCCTTCCTTCCATCTATCGTTTGATGCATTTCCAGAAGTACCTCCGTGTTGATCTTGCTACTCAAATTCTGAATGCGCAGATCGCCATGTTCTCGCACAAATTTACCTATGTTATCAGTGTATTCATCAATCATATTCAACCTATAATTTGTATTAACGACTCCATTAACAACGCGATACTACCCGCTCCCCTTCGCTCCACCAGCATTACCAGGTTTCATCACTGTCGGGTCGGAGGAGGCGCCTATTGAAAGGCTAGCCACCGTCCGCCGCTCAGTAGGGTCGAGCAATGGCGCGTGAACTGAGATAGCCACGTTTCCATCGCCCGCCTCGTCAAACGTAGCGTGCGGA
>BNWK01000416.1 GCA_025998775.1 Alphaproteobacteria bacterium
AGCATTCTTTGAATGTGTTTATACTAATCCTTAGAAACACACAGCAGTTTGTGTGATTCGCATTTAAGGAGGATAAACATGTCTGAAAATGGTTTTTTGAGATTGCCACAAATTTTGAAGCTGATTCCAATTGGAAAAAGCACGTTGTTGGAAAAGGTAAAAAAGGGGGAATTTCCAAAGCAAATAAAACTTGGAGCAAAAATTTCTGTTTGGAAAGCGTCTGATGTACAAGCCTATATCGATGATCATTGCAGAGCGTCCAATGGTAACGAGGTGCGCCATGGCTGATTTTCGAAGAATTAAAGAGGCCTACAGGCAGAATCCGCTAAGCACGTTAAAGCAACTCATACCAAACGGAAAAGTCGAAGGCAATGACTATGTAGCTAAAAATCCCCAAAGAAACGATCGCAAAGCCGGGTCTTTTCGCATAGACATTGCAACAGGACGCTTCTACGATTTTGCAACCGGAGATCGCGGAGGCGGCATCATCGATCTTGTCGCTTTCATTTGGAACTGCAATATCGCAACAGCAGCAAAGAAGCTGGAGTAGGCGCTGTCTTTCCTTTCTTTAGCTAGTAATGTTGCTACAGATTTACCGGCTAAAAAGAAAAAAAACGATCCAAATTATATCTGGAGCAGGTCGATAAAATCCGAGGATCACGAGTATCTGAGGCGAAAGCGCATCGGCGTTGGCAACGCCAGAATCAATTTTTACAATGGTAGAAAACAACTGGTAATACCGCTGATTGATTCAATTCCGAACAAAGATTTGAAAGGGATGCAATTTATCCGGGAAGATGGAAACAAAAGCTTTCAGCTGCCGTTTGGAGAGTTATTTCACGTTGCATCCTGTGGTCAATGCGATTTGGATACAATTGTAATCGCCGAAGGATACGCCACAGCCAGAAGCATAGCTGAAACAACTGGATTGTTCACAATCGCAGCAATGTCTGCCTGCAATATGAAGGTGGTCGCATTAAAAATCCGCGGACTGTTTCCCTACTCTGATATTATTGTCGCCGCCGACAACGACTCTGCCAGAAGACGAGCCGCAGAAGAAACATTTCAGGCATTGGGCTGTAACGGTCAAATTATATACCCGACGCATGGAAACGATTTCAACGATATGCTCGTCAAAGTCGGCTCGAATAGTCTCAAATTTCACATACTTAGCAGCATAAAAAAGGAGGCTGTCTATGACTGATAATAACATAAAATGGAGCAACATCGATACCTCTATGAGGGCGGCCTCATGAAAAATTTTAGTATGAGAATAAGAAGAAATGGTTAACAATCTATGCAAGTAATTGAAGGATTGTTGTTATGGAAGTCGATATTAAGGATTCGTTTTTAGATTATTTTGGAGAG
>BNWK01000417.1 GCA_025998775.1 Alphaproteobacteria bacterium
CAGTCAGAATGGGAGGGACACAATATTTTTTCCATCCAATCAAATCACTCATTTTTTTTGTCAGATCTTAATCCAAGTTATGCTGAAGATATTCTGATATGTTGCACACATTCTCGCTTACCTATTCCGTAGTAATAGTGCGATTAAACCAAAAAAACAGGGCAAACATAAAAATTCAATTTTCCATATAACAACGACGGTGTATGGATGATTGTTATATTCTCTGATTATGGTCAATGGATGATGATTATCACCGAAAAAATGGATTTCCATATATAGAAGTAATTCATTCACAATGGATGTACCTTTACTGAGCACAATTTTTGACCATCACAAGCAGGTGTCAAAACTTTTTTTGATCGATTTTTTTCAACCAAATGTTTAGTCTATCATTATGCACTGCAGCAAACGACATATAAACAAACCAGAATACTCCAGTAAATCATACCCTTAAAACAAGAGATATCAGTTATGTGAAGGATTTAAACCATCAATATCAAAAAATCAACTTTTCTCCGATTCGTCTGAGACCACTGATAATAACCACACCAACTAAATTGATAACGGATGAGGATTCCAGAACTAGCATACCAAATATACCTCATTTCCTAACATACTACAAAATTCCGAAAAGACTTTTCACAAAAGTATATGCAAAAGAAACACCGTTCATCCACGATCACGACAATGTGGTCCATTCTTTCCAACTCAATCAGGAAGTAATATTGTGATTAACTGAAGTTGTAGATTGAGGTGGATCTCCATGAATACAAGTGTGACAGGTGGGGCTTCATTGAACCTTTTCCGAGAGGTTTTCCTGATTCCAAAAATGTATCGCACATGTGAAATTTCGCCCGATTTTTAGAAAAAAATCTCTTTATAAGGTTTTTACGAACACTTACTCATTTTTTTTTTAAGAGGTAATTTTGAATAAAGAACTTGATGAAAAGTCTAAAAAGAGAGATAAACCATGTTCTCCTCCCACTCCTCTCACCGAATAATATTTTAAGATTCTCGCCTGAAACTCTTCTTGTTTTTCTTGACCTCCTTTGGTATTTTCTGTCGAAGGTGAGACTGTTTTTCATACCGTCTTCACGACAAATCCTAATTATACAGTCTCTTTCATTGAGATTAACAGCTGAGTCAAAATTCTTGAGGGAAAGGTCTGAATTTTGATGGGATTGTATTTGACAAGTCCAATTGATGTATTTCGATGTTATTAATGATGAAAAAAAAATATCCAACTCGAAATTTTGAACGAAAATAATGAGCCGTACATATTATACCAAAACCACTTGAAATAACAACTTTTTACTAGAGTTTTCTGGAACATTCTCGTTTTCGAATTCGTTGTCTGGGATATATTT
>BNWK01000418.1 GCA_025998775.1 Alphaproteobacteria bacterium
AAAGTTTATGGCGAGGATAAGTTCGTTAAGTGAAAAACCAAGAAGCGATAAGCCGAGGAGACTTGCAGATTGGCTGAATCCAACAGGAGCGAAGAAGGTTCACTCATTAGTGGACAAGATTTACAAGAAAAAGAACTTGGAGTTAGCTTTGGACAAAGTTCGGAAGAACAAAGGTTGCGGAGGCGCAGATGGCCAGAGCATTGAGTGCTTGCAGCACTGGCATTTACTTTTGCTGAGGCAGCTTCAACATCGAAGTGTGTGCCAGCATACCTTGCCACCGACAATAAAATAGGAAACGGGTCCAGCGTCACGCTGGCTGAAAGCAGGATGCATGGTGGAAGGACGCTACACAGCGCAGGAGAACGGAGTTCCCCAAGGTGGGAGTCTGTCACCTCTGATAAGCAACATTCTTTTAACTCCATTTGATTGGGAAATGCGTCGCAAAGGATATAATTTAACAAGATATTCTGACGATTGGGTGATAACTTGCCGAACGAAGGCAGAGGCTCAAGCTGCGATGCAATGTGCGAAGAAGATTCTGGAGAAGCTGGGAGTAAAGCTTCACTCAAAGAAAACGCGGATCATTCATGTTCGCGCAGGATTTGAGTTTCTTGGATTCAAGATCAAGCAGGGATCACGACCTTTGAAATTATCGAGCGATAAAATCAAATGCATAGCTCGGCAAGGTCAGATGTATGCGTATCCAACGCAGAAGTCTATACCTCTCGTGAATAATTGCTTGGAAATTGCCTAAAGATATGTTATAGATATGTTATGAAAAATTTTTTAACGCAAGAAGAAGAGTTAGAGCTGAAGCAGAGGCACCGAACCGAAAAGGATCGGCGCACGGCTGATCGTATAAAAGCGGTATTGATGTCGAATACAGGCTGGAGTTACAGAGAGATATCAAAAATCCTGTTGTTAGATGAGGAGACAGTCAGCAAACATGTTGATGAATATCGATCAGATAAAAAGCTGTCGATTGTTGTTGGAGGCTCTGAAAGCAAGCTTTCTGCAGAGCAATCATCGGAGTTAATCAAGCATCTTGAGTCGCGTACATATCTGAAAGCGCTTGAGATTTGTGCCTACATAAAAGAGGTATACGGAATTGAGTATACGGTTGCTGGCATGACGAGTTGGTTGAAAAGTCACGGTTTTTCGTTTATAAAGCCGCGTCCAGTACCGGCAAAAGCGAATCCAATTGAGCAGGCAGCTTTTGTAGAAAAATACGAGAAACTAAAAAAAGAGATTCCAGAAGACGAACCGATGCTATTTTCGGATGCAGTTCATCCGACGATGGCAACGAAAATCACTCACGGCTGGATCAAAAAGGGCTCCGGGAAAATCATTGAAACTACAGCGTCCA
>BNWK01000419.1 GCA_025998775.1 Alphaproteobacteria bacterium
CATGATATCCGTAATAATACGAATTGCTTCCGCCGCTGCTTGGCCTAGTGTAAAAATAGGACGTGGAATAGAGCATCACCACAACCGTAGAGTTTGCTGGCACAGCTATGCTTGCCGTACTGGCAATGTCTATCACTGCTCCGGTATTCGTATACGCAGTTGTCCAGGTTATTGTTTCCGTTGCTGTATTTGCAATACCAACGTACAGGTAAGCACCACCGTAGCATGAACCGCCGAAAGTAAGTGTCGAAGTTATGTCTGATTCGGTTGCGTTTTTCACGAATAAGCAACCCACAGCTGCGTGTGGATAAGAGTATTGAGATGTTGTATATGTGTACTTGGTGTAAAACTTCCTCTTGATGAAATTTCCGTGCACTCCATGCAAAAAGCATAGTTTTGGCTCAAGATAGAAGCCAGAGATGGTGGTTGCAGTGTAATAATGGCATCCGCTTAAAAGTTCGAGCATTAAATTATTGCTCAAAGCATCTGTAGCACCGGCAAAATAGTCGTCGTAGCGCGACAAAACTCCAAAAATGAAAGGCAGATCTCCAGAATTTAAAAATTTATAGCGATCTAAATTGTTTGAAATTTCAGGACAAATTGTGGATTCATCTGGCACATCGTTCATTCTCGCAAAATCATCGACTAGAAAATTTATCTCATCTTGTTTTTCAGCAAAAACCTGAGATACCGAATCTAAACTACTCAATTTTGAGGCAGAAACCGCTGACAATCTACTATCTTTAGCACTTAGGAATTCAGTTTGTTTTTCATTACCAAAATCATCAATTTCTTTGAGTTTTTCGCTGCTACACTCTGAAAGTTCAGCAAGCTTCGCCGCCCCCAAAGCCAAAATATCGTCCGTCGTTTCCAATTTTGACATTGCAGCGACCGCGTTTGCAAGCTGTTCTAACTCGATGTTTTCTATTGAAACATCAAGGTTTTTCAGTCTCTGTTGAAGCAGTTCGATTGCTTTTTGCGATACTTTCATGATCATCTCCACAAATCGTAAGTGCTGCTTAATCCCTTGCACTGCCAGGCCTTCAGCGTTTTTTCAACGTCGATTTCCAGGCCATCGACCAAAGTTTCCGCTCTGAAACTGTGCACATACCAATGTAAAAATTGCACGTAGTAGCTGTAAGTGTTCGTGTAGTAATAGCTGGACGTGTATAGAATTATCGCGACAGTTGTGTTTGCTGGCACGTTAAAACTGGCTGTTCCGGAAAAATTACTGGAAGTTGCAGATGTTACGTAAATATTTTGCCAGCTGATTTCTTCGTTTTCTGCATTTGGTGTTCCCACTAAAACCGATCCACCATCTGAGTAGCAGCTTCCACCGACTTTAATCGTTGTAGCAATTG
>BNWK01000420.1 GCA_025998775.1 Alphaproteobacteria bacterium
CTATTGAACTTGCACCATGCTCAGGATTATACCTCCCTGCATCACACTCCTGACAAGCATCTGCAGAATCTGCTCCCACATCCCCGCTCCAAGTCCCTGGAGGACATCGAGTGCAATTACCTGTGCCTTCATGACTGTACGTGCCTGCCTCGCAAGGAATGCACGCACCTTCCCAGGTCGCACCAATCTCTGTGCTGAATGTCCCTTTCGGACATAACACACACATACTCGATGAATTGGCCCCCGGCACATCATTGTATGTGCCAGCAAAACACGGCTTGCATGTTCCATTTGTAGTGGCGCCCGCATCTTCACTGAACTTTCCTACTGGGCATTTCTTACATACTTCCGATGTTGTCGCTTTTCTCTCATCACTCCAACTTCCTGCCGGACAAGGTACGCACAAACTTTTTATATCAGCACCGACTCTATCTCGATACGTCCCTTCTTCACATTCCTCGCACGTATCATTAGAAGTTGCGCCTTCAATTTCACTGTATGTGCCTTTTTCACATGGAATACAAAAACTAATAGAGGCTGCACCCCATTTTTCGTTATAAGTTCCGGCTTTACACTTCGTACAGTTCGATTCAGAAACAGCACTTGGCAAATCACTCCAACTCCCTTTTCCGCATGGTGTGCATTCATCCGCTCCCTCACCACTCCAAAATCCTGGCACGCATTCCACGCACCTGTCTATCGAAGGAGCACCGAACTCATTACTGGCCGTTCCTGGATCACAAGGTCGGCATGCTTTTGAAGTATTCGCTCCTAGTTCATCGCTCCAAGTCCCGGGGACGCATGGGGTGCATGACTCGTTCGAAGTGGCATTCCAAACTTCACCATATGTGCCTCTCTCACACGGCTTGCATTTCGCAATTGAATCCGCACCCCAGATGGGATTGAATGTTCCCAGATTACAGGGCGTGCACTCTTTCGCACTTTCAGAACTCCACACACCTGGCTCACACAATCTGCATGTAACTTCAGAATCAGCCCCGACAGTATCACTCCACCTTCCAGCATGGCACGGTTTGCAAGTGCTTGATATGTCAGCTCCTACAACATCGCTCCACATCCCTGGTAAACACGGTGTGCACGTTTTCTTCGAAGTAGCAGCAAACACATCACTCCAGGTGCCAGCGACGCAGTCAATGCATGTTTCATTCGAGCTGGCACCCCATTTGTCACTGTATGTCCCTTTGATGCACGGCTTGCAAGTTTCATTAGAAGTGGCCTTTATCACATCACTCCAAAAACCAGCCTCACACAGAGTACAATTCTCTGCACCGGCCTTGCTCCAACTGCCCTTTTCACACGGAAGACACGTGGTAACTATTGTTGCGCCCCACTGTGTGC
>BNWK01000421.1 GCA_025998775.1 Alphaproteobacteria bacterium
GGAAGAGGAAGCGGCCTGTGGCTGAAGGCCGGTGGAACTCCACAGGACGACGCAAAAGTGGCAGGAGTTATGGTGGCGAAGAGACGGTAGAGAAAAGAATTGGCGGCTGCGGACGAATGCGAGAATGTGACAAAAGGAGGTGGAGCGGTGGTATCATTGGCAACAGCGAGTGATGGTGTGGACGAAGAACGGGCCATGTGTAGAGCGGTAGAGGGAAGGGGTGCGGTGCTGACACAGAAGATGGGCCTGGTCAGGGAGGGCAGCAGGAAGAAGGAGAGAACCCTATCGTTCGAAACAGAGGCCGAGAAGAAGGGGTTGGGGTTGGCAACAGCAAAGGGCAGCGCTGGTGTGGGAGATTGAGTCTTCTTCTGAGTCTTCAGACCGCTGAAAAGAGAGGACTCCGAGGGGTGGGCGAAGACTGGTACTGGAACAGCAGACGAGGTCGGAAATGCTGAAGAAAAGGGGGTCAACGTTGAAGATAATGATAAGGAGGCGGAGCCAATTGAGGGAGGAACACCTTCGGACGTTGTTGTTGTGAGGTTTGGCCGAGGCGTCATGGCAGCCGGCGTAACTGATGAATACAGCAGAGGGTTTGGGAAACCAGCAACGAAGTAGTCGTTATTATAAAGGCTGACAATCTGAATTGTGTAGTACTCTATCAGGTTCTGAAGAAAGAGTGCTATATTTCTGATGTTTCTTTTGTTCAGACGCGTATATCTGTCGAAAAACTCTTCTTCGTCACGAACCTTCTCTTCTTTACCATTATTCCCTACAGCCGTTTGTAATCCAGTAATAAGGGTGCTGCTTAAGCTACTACTACTCCCAATGCTCTCTGCCACCGCTATCTTCGTCGGAAAGACATTAAGCAGCGCATTCAGCCTAGCTGTAGTTCTCCTCGACTCCTGCGTGGGCATGAAAAACGGGTTCGTTCTGTGCACTTTCTCCCGGTCAAGCATATCTACAACGTCCCTCAGTTTGTAGTACATTCGAATTACCATGTCGTTCCTTGGTATGAACATAAAGAGGAATTTTTCAGGTCTTACAATTGGGGGTGGGGCAAGTTTGTAGCCAAAACTGAAGGTTAATGTTTTTAGAAGAGCATTTACGGCACTACTAGTGTTGTTGATGTTGACGTTTTCAGTGCCTTCATCACTGTTTTTTTCCTCAAAATCTACCAAATTTCCTAAATCATCAGTTAGTTTGTTCGTCTTTTCTCTGCCTGCACCTTCAGTGTTGCACCACTCTCTTTCCTCCTCCTCTTCTCCCTTCTCCTTCTTCTTCTCCTTCCCCTCATTTTCTCCATCGTCCTCATCAACCTCATCCACATACTCCACACTCGGGTTGATTACACGAGCCAGC
>BNWK01000422.1 GCA_025998775.1 Alphaproteobacteria bacterium
TGTGTTTTGGAGTTAGGGTGAGGGGGAGGATGAAGAAAAACAAAAAAAAAATCCTCAATTTTCTTCAATTTTCCAGAAATTCAAAAAGTCCGACATTCAAAAGGTGTTGGGCTGTTGCTGAAATATTCTACAACATATCCACAATCTCTTTCTCCCTTCTGCATTTCTGGCTTTCTCTTTTCTCTCTTCCTCCCATTCTCCCTTAAATAAGTTTCTTTCCTACTCGTCTTTGTGATTGATGCAACTCTAGAATATTGTTAATTTTATGCACTTATTCGACAGGAAAGATTGCACCGTTTTTTTTTTAATGCAGGCCACAGAGTAAAGTGGTTGGCAGTTTTTTATATCTAGAAATCTACTTGCTGAAAGAGTGTCATGTCCTGAAAACATATTCAACGTGCAAATTGTGGCCACTATGTTTTCATATCTGGAGCACCGTGCACGTACCTCAATTGAATGCGGAAAAGACAATGGAGGTAACAAATTGTTTTTTTCTTTTTTTTTGTTATTGTCTTGTTCAAGATCATTCCTTTTGTTTTTGTTTTGTTTGTTCTTTTTGTTGTTGTTGTTTTGTGGTTGAATAAAATACAGTACACATGGGTTAAACCGCCCTCCATGTTCTCCAAAATTAAAGGGCGGTTTAACGCAAGGGCGGTTTAACACCCAATTAACACTTTCCTTCATGTTAGAGAGGTACTGAAAAAATTTTCTTTATATGCTAAAAAAATACTAAAAAAATTTTTTAATGGGGCGGTTTAACGCAAGGGCGATTTTACTTTTTATTTTTTTTTTTTGCTTGTTGTTTCAAACACGAGTCCCGTAAACACGAGTCTCACGAAACGCCGCGTGCTCCACCAACAACGCCCCTGATTGCTTAGCGTTGCAAAGCCAAGTTATGCTTACTTCTGGCAGGATGTTCAACAAAAACCCACCGCACCTTCGCCGTTGCCCCCCGCAGAACAAAACTGTCCCTGTGACGGAACGCAGACAAACGGCCTCCTGTCGAATCGAAACTGCGCTGCGGTTGGTGGCGTCGTGTTGTTGTTGTTGTTCGCTTCGATGACACAAAACAACGGCAGGACTGGAACCGCTCGCACGGAAGAAGAGAGGAAAAAAAACCGCGAAGAGACAGGTGCCACTCACACCAATGCTGGGGCGCTGTTGTTGTATCGGAAATGTGTCAAAGCAGTGCGATGCACTTCGGATACAACCACTGAGAAGAGCATAGGTCCAAGTCACCATTTTTTTTATTCTCTTTTAAAGCAGAAAAAGAATGAAAGAGGAAATTGAAACCCGGGAAACCCAGATCATCCGCCAAAATTGGAACGATACAGAGAAAATTAGGAGGACGTCCAATAG
>BNWK01000423.1 GCA_025998775.1 Alphaproteobacteria bacterium
ATGGATTCTTGGTCAACACCGAACGTCTGCAACATGTAACGAAACACAGCTTCTCCGAGATCGTTCTTCCGTGCATACATTCTCTGCAACACTGCTTCATCATCAGATATCGATACTACCTCGGCCGCAACAGGCAGGCCATCAGCAATCCCGGCGGGAGCGATGCCCTCGATTCTCGCATCTGCCGACTCATCCACAACAGGTCCTCGCACTTCCCGAGGATCATCGGCTCCCCCACCATCATCTCTCGAACCGCTGGCATCCACAGGGCTCCTCGCCATCTCGGACAAATCAAGATCGCCTGCGTGCCATCCCGTCGAATCTTCGTCAGAGTTCGTGGTAACAATGCTATCGGGGGATGCACTAGTGCCGTCCAGCCGGTCCAGTATATCGTCATCGCATCTCTTGCCACTATCCTTCTGTTGTCCGGTACCACATTCTCCACGGTGGCGTAACGACTGCACTGCGCGTTTTCCGCCGTAGCGAACAGATCCACTGTGGGGTGCACTCCCAGTGCTGCTTCGATCTCTTCCAACACTCCTTCTCGTAGACTGTTCGCCTCTCCTTTCACGTGTATGCACCTCAGTCTCATCCCTCTAGATTTCACCCATCTCAGAAAGTCCTTCATTGCTCGCCTCATTCTCCAGCCCGATCTCTTCCTTTACCCTTCCTTTTCCTGTTGCTTCCTTCACTGCTAGTATCACAGCATACAATTCGCGTAGACAGTTTTGCACTCCTTCTCCGTTCCACCATCCGTACATCCATCTCGGCTTGGTTCTGTATCGTCTCGCTGTTGCTCCCCAGCCTGTTTCCGAGGCGTCTGTGTAGAGTACCACTACTGCTTCGAACGGACGAATGCTGTTTGGTGTGTTTTGCCTCAGTTGTCTCAGCCACCAATACATCTCCGGCAACAAGGCTTGTGTGAGCCTGGTTGTGATATTCCAGCCCCCGCTGTGCACTGCTTCGCACTTCCGCCGGTTCAGACTTGCCAGATACAATGAGGCCTCTTCGTGTTGCGGACGCGTGGCCGACAGCTGTCCGATCAGTTTGGCTATGTCTCGCACTCGTACTTCTGCTCCTGCTTTCGTCAGCTTTATCCAGCGTTTGACTGAGTTCTTCAGAGTCGTGTTCTTCTCTGTCGTCTTCTTGACTGTCATTGTGACTGTGTTCCACTCCAATCCGAGATACACAAACCGTGTGCTTGGTACCAACTTCCTCTCTCTCCTTCTCTTCCTCCTCTCTCTCTATCTCGCTCTGCTCCTCTCTCTCTCTCTCTATCTCGCTCTGCTCCTCTCTCTCCCTCTGTTCTTCTAGCCTTTCCGGCCGCGGCCGCGACCCCGATTCGAGCTGTTGTCGTTC
>BNWK01000424.1 GCA_025998775.1 Alphaproteobacteria bacterium
AAACCGTCCCTACAGTAGTAGTATTCCCTCATATAATTGTTTTACTTTCTTTTTTTTTTTTCAATTGAAAACGCTATTCATTTCCCCTAAAGAAAGAAAACACCTCAACTAAATCCCACCTCGCCCCATACTTCTCTTCCCTCCATCATAGTCTCATTCTCTTTATTCTTATCTCAGAAATTTGTCATTCACAAATTCTCCTGTAAACTTTTCACCATCGAGTGTTGTCAGTGTTCCTTTCCCATCCCTTTTACCCTTACTCCACTGTCCTTCATATCTGCTACCATCAGCATACACGCAAACCCCATACCCTTCCATCACCCAATTCACAAACTCTCCTGTGTATCTCACACCGTCAGGCCATGTGTATGTTCCCCTTCCATGTATCTTACCCCTTTTCCATTCTCCATCATACATACTTCCACTGACATACGAGACGATGCCATTACCTTCTGCAAACTCGTTCACAAATTCTCCCACATATCTATCACCATTTACCAGTGCGAGAGTTCCTCTCCCATTACTTCTATCTCCTTTCCACTCCCCATCATACACTCCTCCATCAGCATTCACGAGAATACCCTGACCTTCTTTTACTCCATTCACAAATCCTCCCACATACTTGTCTCCATTTGAAGACGTGTATGACCCCTTCCCCTGCCTCTTCCCTTTCGGCAGCCATTCTCCACACACATACAGCAGGCGCAGTCGTCACACTCGCACTTACACTCGCACGCCCAGCTTCAGCAGCGGCAGCAACGATCTCGTCCGCTTCCTCTGACTCTTCCCCTTTCCCCAGCGCAGATTCAAACTCTGCAGCAGCAACAGCAACAGCAGCAGCAACAGCAGCAGCACCAGCACCAACAGCAGCAGCAGCAGCAGCAGCAGCAGCAGCAGCAGCCGAAAGAGCAAGGGCAATGGCAGCACCCCTTTCAGACGTACTCAGCAGATGAGGCGCCGTGTGTGGCCAAGCAGCTGCGCAGCGCATTCGCATCCATTCTTTCCTCCTCCGCCACAACTACGTCCTGTGGGTCGTCGTGTTCTTCTCCTTTTCCTGCTGTCCTTTCTCCTGCCTCCCACTCTCCCTCCTCCTCGTCATCATCTTCTTCTTCTTCTTCTTCTTCTTCGTCCTCCTCCTCTTCTTCGTCTTCTTCCTCTTCTTCTTCTTCCTCCTCCTCCTCCTCTTCATCTGTTTCCTCTGTTTCTGATTCTGATTCTTTCTTTCCTTTCACCTTCCCTTTTGTTTTCCCCTTTTGTTTTTCGCTTCCCTTTCCACTTCTTCCTCTTCCCTACTCCTTCTTCCTCTTCTTCTTCTTCTTCCTCTTCTTCTTCCATCTCTCTCTCATCTGCCAGTAGTG
>BNWK01000425.1 GCA_025998775.1 Alphaproteobacteria bacterium
CACTCCATATGCATGCTAATTAACCTGCATATAATATAACATAATCTAATGATAAGCGCAAGAATTATTATGATTTTTTTTATTTTTTTCCAAAAACTGGGTAACTTCGAGCGGGGTTAGGGATTAAAATCAACCTGAACCTTGAGAACTTTGACGGATTTCTGATAGAGCTGGCAGCGTAGATTAAACTGATGATGGCTTGAAATGAACCAAGAAGTTTTTATCCCGATAAAAGTAAGCATTCGTAAAGGTCGTCGAGCCATCGTCAGAAAGCCTGGTGATCAACGCGTCAACACACAATTTTCAAGGCTGCTGACCAAAGCCCAATGGCTCGAAAGCCAGCTGGAAAAATGTCCTGAAGCAACGCTCAAGGAATTCTGCGAAGCAAACAAAATTTCTCCGAGATATGTGCGCTCAATAATGTCCATGAATAGACTCAGTCCAAAAATCAAAAGGCTCATTATGGACGGCTACGCTCCAAATCATCTGTCAGTTCAAGATATCACGAACAAGAAATTCCCGATACTATGGAAAGATCAGGAGGCGATGTTTGTGAGATGAAAACACTTAGGAAACATTACTGAATAAAGCGGACAAATGATATGCGCGAATGGAGTTACGGCAGAGGAGAGCAATATGTTCATATTGTTCAGTAATAATCCATTAAAATCACCGTTGTTTCACAATCCATTCGCCATTTTTCCTTGAGCCAACGCGCTCAAGTAGTCCAATTTTCTTTAATTTACTGATCTGCATTTCGGCATTTCGCTTTGTCATTTTGAGCAAATCAGCGACAAGAGTTACAGTCATTTTAGGATTTTCAGAAAGCATTTTCAGGATATTTTTCTGCGTTTCATTTATACCGAAGTTTATACCGAAGTTTATACCGAAATCATTTGTTTCACTACTGTTATGGCGAATACGAAAACAAATCGAAAAGATAGTCGTAGTAATCTCGAACTCCGGCTCAGGCAGATTATCAATAATACAGCCATTTTTCATTTTTTCTATGCCACGCCCCCAAGCTTCAATCTGACCTGAACGAAAAAATGCTCCAGCAATCAGGGGATTGTGAGGATTCGATTTTCCTCCGGAAACAAAATCATTGATTGCGTTTTCTGCAATACAGCATGAATTATAGATTATTACATGGTCATCATAAATTTTTATATGAATAGGGTTTCCTGTGCTGTAGTCACGATGAACTATAGCATTCAAGACGGCTTCACGCAAGGCCCATTCAACACTGAAGTGCATCAAGTAGCGACCTAAAAAGAGAGCATTTTTGGTGATTTGGGCAAAAGAAGTAGTGAAAAAGCCACGCAAAGAAGTTAATCTCGAGTTAATTATAATAAAG
>BNWK01000426.1 GCA_025998775.1 Alphaproteobacteria bacterium
CTCTTGTTCTCTTTTTCTCTTTCTTGCTCTCTCTCTCTTATTCTCTCTCTCTCTCTCATTTATTTCTTTCTGTATGTGTGTGCGCTCCCCGACACGCTGTTCGGAGTGGCGCTGAGCGTGTGGAACTTAGTACGGCGGCATGGGTGTGTGAGGGTATGGGGGTGTGGGGGTGTGGGTGTAGTGGTGTGTGTAGTTGTGTGTGTGTGCGTGTACGTGTATGTATTCTTGTTAACGAGACGAATGCAACTGAACCCTGTGAGTGTGGCAAGCAAATTCAGTTTGGATGTGATAGGTGTGGAGTGAACAGACTGCGTATGCGTCTATTACGTAAGGATCGTAAGGATTGTAAGGATTATTATGGTAAAATAAAAAAATTATTTATTTTTGGATTTTTTGTATCATATCATATCAATTGTATTGATTTGAACATACTGCATACTATATTCTCTCTCTCTTTCTCTCCCTCTCTTTCTGTCTCTCCCTCTCTCTCTCTCTCCCTCTCTTGAACTCTCTGTCTCTTTTTTTTTTCTTTCCCTCCCTCCTTCTCTCTCTCTCTTTCTTTTTTTCTCTCTCTCTTGCACTCTCTCTTGAAATTTATTTCTCTCTTTCTGTTTCTTTCTCTCTCTCTCTCTCCTGGCGCAGCAGCGCCCGGTCGCCGCTGTGGACTGTTCTCCCCCACCAACTCGATCTGTGCAAGAGGAAGGCCGGTCCACTCCAGCGCGAAATCGGGCGGAGTAATACGGGACCTGAAATCAAAGAGGAAGGTAGCATATGAGGAAAACAAACAGAATGGAAAAAATATCGCGAAGGAGAAGAAGATACAACATAAACAATGTCAAACAAGAAAAAACAACTGCACACACATATACAGAATGAACATAAAAAAAACACAACCAAAATAGAACCTTTATTCCATACAACCTGCATACGGAATAGAAGAAAACAATTGCAAAATATAGAACAATAACACAAAATAGAGTGATATAGAACAATAACACAAAATAGAGTGAAATAAATAATCATGGAGGATTATACAACTACATGAAATCAAAAAATATGCATATCAAACTATAGAAATGCAAAAAAACAACAGAAGATGCAATTTTATAATATACATATAGCAAGACAAAATCACAGGTAAACAGTGTAAACAGGTGGGAACAATCGCAAATCACAAAAACACTCACAAGATAAGAAACAAACCTGACAGAGGGTTCGAGTCAGTCTCAGTCTCAGTCTCAGTCTCAGTCTCAGTCTCAGTCTCAGTCTCAGTCTCAGTCTCAGTCTCAGTCTCAGTCTCAGTCTCAGTCTCAGTCTCAGTCTCAGTCTCAGTCTCAGTCTCAGTCTCAGTCT
>BNWK01000427.1 GCA_025998775.1 Alphaproteobacteria bacterium
GTGTGGGAGTACGTCTGTGTGTTCATGTTCAAGTGTTTGTGCCTGTGCGTGCGTAATAGTCCGTGCTTGCGTTTGTGTATTGCCTGACAGCTTCGGCCATTTTGCTGTCCCTTATATACGCTACATCTTAATATACAACAATTGTACTGAAACACAGCACAGACCTCAGGTTCCAAGTTTGAAAATTTTCTCAAAAACACACCCAAGTGCTATTTCAAATTTGTGGAAATTCAGAAACGGCACTGTGGCCAGCCTAATCGTCTTTGCATGTTCATTCTCACTAGCAATGATACCATGCTTTTTTTGTATTATTTTTTGTTTCATCTTCTTTTTTTTCCTGTTCTTACATGTCTTTTTATTTACCTTTTTTTTATTGGTATTTAATAGCAAAATTGAGGCAGTTTGATGAGTGTTGAGATGGACTTCAGCCAGGACTGTTAAGTTTGATGCTTTTTTTCTCAATCTTCTTATGCTTAGTGTTCCTTCCCTATGTTCACACTTCTTCTACTGTGTCTACTGTTGTTGTTCTTTCCTTCCATCCACACACACATCACGACACTCTTCTCTATTCCATTTTTCGTCTCCCTAATTTCCAGCACACCACCTTTTGCTCTCTTATGTGTTGTTGGTTGTTGTATCTGCCTACAGCTCGATACGCCATAGGTATTCTGAATTGATTGAGAGTGTTCGACGATTGGCTTGTGTCATCTGTGTGTCTCGAGAGCGTTTGTGTGGAGATATAGGGTGCTGAACTTTTTTTTGTTCATTTCTTCTGGGAATAAGTTTGCATGGACTTTTTTATATGTCCTCCTCATCTTCAGTGCCACTTTTTCATCTATTTCGTGACACTTCTATCTTTTCTCTTGTTTTTCTCCCATTTTTCCCTCCACAGCCCTTACTTCTCTTTCTAGGCCCCCTGTCTCGCTCCCCCTTTACGCACCCGACTCCTTACGCGTAATGTCAGATGTGGGTGCAACCGATTCTGTCCAGCGTACCTGCCTGCGACAGGGGTCGTGTTTTCGAGGTGCCCATACAAACAGCATAGGCTGAACATAGATGGGGTGCCAGGGGTTCACTAGAAAATGGAGGGGTAGGTGCAGTTGAAGCAGCGGAGTATGGCAGTGGTGTGGATAATAATTAGAAGCCGGGTGGGTGGCAGCATATCTCTTGTTTCTCTACCCTATCCCCCTTCTCTTTCTTCCTTTTACTTTCCACGCCATTTGTCTCTCTCCCCGGCTGTGCACCAGAGTCGTCGAGCATCGTGCCGAACTGAGAGACATCACGATAACAACAGACGTGGCAACACTCAATCCCATCGACCCCGTGAGCGTGCAAGAAGTGCCGTGTCTACG
>BNWK01000428.1 GCA_025998775.1 Alphaproteobacteria bacterium
ACTGATGCCAAAGCTGTTTCCCCCACTTTCACCCACCACTTTCACACACACACACACACAAAAAAAAAAAAAAAAAAAAAGAGAGAAAAAAAAAAGAGAGAGAGTGAGTGAGTGAGTGAGTGTGTGTGTGTATGAGTTGGATGGGTGTCTTTCATGTAGGAAAAAAAAAGATTGTGAAAAAAAAACGATAAAAAAGAGAAAGAAAGAAAAAACGATAGAAAGATAGAAAGAAAAAAAGAAAGCAAGAATGAAAGAAAGGAAGAAGGAACGAAAGAAAGAAAGAGAGAAAGAAAGAAAGAAAGAAAGTAAGAAAGAAAGAATGAGAAAAGATAAAACAAAATGTAAAAGGACAAAAAAGAAAAAAATATTCACCTCTTACCCTCCTTTACACCTCCATTCACAATACACATATACATGCATACATACATACACACAGACAAACAAACAAACACACACACACACACAAAAAAAAAAGGACATGGAAAGGGGGAAAGAACGACAGAATGAGAGAGAGTGACAGAGGAGAGAGGGAGGAGAGGGAAATGAGTAGGAAAAAAAAGAATTAAGCAGGAGAAAGCAAAGAGAGGGAGAAAGAATGAGCATGAGAAAGACAGGAAGATAAACCTCGTCTTCTGTGCTGATGGCCGAGATGGAGGAAACGAGCAGCAGCAGCACCACCACCACCACCAGCAGCACGTGCGTGCACACGCATGTATTATCCACCCATGCAATGCAGGCAATCGCTCCAACCCGTCCTTCTCTCTCCTTCTCTCTCCTTCTCTCTCACTCTCTCTCTTTCTGTCGCACTCTCCCTCTATCCCCCCCCCACGCTCCTCAGGTGGACATTGTGCTGCAGCACTGCAGCGAGATCGAGATGCAGAGCGGACTACAGGCCGTCCGTGTGTGTGCGTACACCGATGTGGACCGGTAGACCGGGCGCAAGCGCGGCAGACCAGTGGCAGCAGCAGCAGCAGCAGCAGCGGGGGTGGGAGGTGGAAGCGGCGGTGTCAGCGGAAGGGAATGAAGGACAGGCGGGAGGAGATAAAGAGAGAGAGTAGAAGGAAGAGGAGGAGGAGGAGGAGGAGGAGAGGGAGAGGGAGAGGGAGAGGGAGAAGGAATGGGAGAGTAAGAGGGAGAGGGAGAAGGAAGGCGACGGAAAGACACCGAGGTGAAGGATGGGTTCAGCCACCCGGACATCTTCACGAGAATAAAACAGCAAATGCATTAAACATAAACACACAAACACACACACATACACTAATTCACACACACACATGCATACATACACATACATACACGCATACACACGCATACATGCATGCACACACGTATACCTACCTACATACATAC
>BNWK01000429.1 GCA_025998775.1 Alphaproteobacteria bacterium
TATCAAAGGTTGAAATGTTTGCTTTATTAGCTTGTTTGTTGTTTCTTTCTTTTTTTTAGATTTACAGAAAAAAGTCCATAAACATCCCTTTATTAGCCTTTAGATTGTTTTCTGTTGCGGTTTTTAACAGTTGAGAGTCAATTGAATATAATGAACATATTGCAGCATGTGTTCTCACCCTCTACTTACATCGTTTACAATTTTTTCTCTTTCTAACCCCTACTTGTCTTTTTTACCCACCCTCTGCTTTCCGCCTCTTCCTACACACACATACGTTATTGTTTATGTCTGTGGAGATGTGTTTGGTACGATCTGTTTGCTTATTTGTTGTTAATTCCTTTTTTTAGTGTGAGAAAAGTAGGATGCTTCTTTTTCATTTTTTTGACCATATTACTGAATGTCAACGAAATGTGAAGATGTGCATCAGACTTCATCAGTTATCTCATAGATCATCTCCAAAAAAAAAATCATGATAAAATATTGATAAGAAAAGATGGATTAATCAAACTGAACAGGTCACTTTCACATGGGTTTATTTGCTTTTTTGTCATGCAATTATTATGTTTTTCAGCCTGTATTATAATGATCTCATGAATATTGAAAAGAATCGCCATATGGAAGTCAACAGAGAGACTTTGGTTAATCCCTTACTACACCTCTGTTCTTGATGTTTCTCTTTGCTTCTATTGCTCACACAGCTTGTTTTATGTTCATGGTTTGTGTTTATTCTTGTTTGAGCTTTCCTTCAATCCACGTCTGAATCACGACATTCTGGCTTTTATGTGCTTCATTCTTACATTTCAATTTTTGGCTTTACTTCTGGTTATTGCTGTGTGTTGATATGTGGGCCTACAGGCCTGTCCCTTTTGGGTATTCAGACTTGTTTTAGTAAGATTGATAATTTGCTTGTGTTTTCTGCATGTTTGAATGGCTTTTGTATAGATCCCCTTTGTCTCATCTTCATCTCTCTCGGGAAATTCTTGTCATCTTGCTTGTTTCTCTCCCTTTTCCCTCTTTACTGCCTTCCCACCATTTTTCAGGCCATGCGTCTCAATGCAGAGTGGCTTACAGGGGTCGTCGTCCATCGCACCGCACAGAGCAACACACGGATAGTGTCAGACGTGGTAACACTCAATCCCGTCAGCCGGATGAGCCTGTATGAAGCGTGTAGGCAGATGCAGAAGGGGTGGAGGGGGTAGGGGAAGGCCAGAATGTGTGTGTGTGCAGAGACAGGAAGGATGGGTAATAATAGGTGGGGTGATCAGGAGGGCAGTCTTGTGCATGTATGAGTGAATGTCGTTCTTCAACTCCTTCTCCTCTTCCCCGTCCTTGTCGTCGTCGTCATCCTC
>BNWK01000430.1 GCA_025998775.1 Alphaproteobacteria bacterium
AAATTCCCAATAAGTTCTTTTTTCTTGGTATCAACTGAAATAACAGGCTGGTTTTTAGCGATAAATTCTGATGCTTTGTTGTTTATGTACTCAAATTGCGCATTCCTATCTGGATGACTCTTTCCAATCTGCAATTTTTTCTGATTCCCCTGTAAACTGTACCCCATTTTTTTCAACTGCGCCGCGATCGATCTGAATGATATATATACCTGATATTTCAGCAAAATAGCATCATGTGTGTTCCGAAGAGACTTGGTCGTCCACAAAAGTACATTCTCCGGATCCCCATATGTTTTATCTGACACCAACAATTCAATCCATTTTTGCAACTCTGGATAAGTTTCCTCCAGCCGTTTGCGACCACCTCCTGCTTTGCGAATATTTGTGGCATTTTCGTCAACGCCTGCCTTCAGTTCTTTCTTGCCTTTTATTACTGTTGTGCGAGAAAATCCGCTGATTTCACAGGCTTCTTTAACTCCGCCACGCCCAATTGAATTGGCACAACTCGCCAAAAACAATCGATTCTGCTTTTCGTTCAATAATGGCAGTATCGCTTTGATGTGTTCCTTCAATTTAATTCCAATAATTGCTTGTTGCACTATCCTAACATATTTTATGGAAAAGTCTAACTTATTTTTGCGCGAGTCCTAACGTCGAACAGGATAATCAACTGTCAATATACAATACCCCAGTTATTAACTTTTGTCGTCCATTTTTTCTCAAGTCTTCTAATTCTAAACTTGACCCATAAAAGATTATACACATAAGATTTCCATATAAGAAAGGAGCAGATGCAGGTTAGATAACACGATCCAAATTGTTTTAAGACCAGGCGGTCCACCCGCATTAGTATCGCTTGTTGGCATACTCGATCGTAAATCGTGGGTATCCCTAACGCACGCAATTTCCCCGCTTGTCCGGCCTTGGGCCAACGTGACGTTGGATCTACTACGATTAATCAGCTGTTGCAATAGTTTTTTTCATTTTTTTTGTTTTTTTAAATTAGGTCATGAAAAATCGATAGGCAGTCCCAAAGACTGTCTATGAAAACGTTAAGAATCAATGCATTAAATATTACGGCAATCTATATGGTTTTATAGATTATTTATGTTGCTATTGCTGCGGCCTTTTCCTCATCATTTCTTTTTAGCTCTTTTCGGAAAATAGCATTTAGTTGTACGAGGATTTTGCGCATGCAAGCTGTTATACATCTTCAACCTGAGGAGTTGGATTTGGGGAAGGCCTGAAATTTGTCAGTAATGCGGTGCGTCCTGTAAAGTGGTGTGAACATAGTGAACGCCATTTTCACTTAAAGCTCAGAAATGAGCATTATTTGTAAGCTGCTG
>BNWK01000431.1 GCA_025998775.1 Alphaproteobacteria bacterium
CCCCTCTCCCTCTCCGCAGCCTCAGCCTGGGCCTCGCCCTGACCAAGGAGCTCAGCGCATGTCCCAGCCAAGACCAGAGCCACAGCCAGGGCCACAGCAAAAGCCAGAGCCAGGGCCAGAGTAAGGAGGATCCGAGTCAGAGTGTGGGTGGAAACAAGACTGAATGCAAAACTGAAGATCTAGATCATCCAAATCACAATAGAACAACTCAGTGCCAGCCACACAGTAAAAGCCACAGCCACGGCCACAACCAAAGCAAAACAAAGGCCAAAAACACAGGCAAAGTCCCGGGCTGGATACGAAGCCAAAGCCAGGGGCACAGCCACGGACAGAGCCGGAGCCAAGGGCACAACTGCAGCAAAGGCTATAACAGTAAAGGCGGCAACAGCAAGGGGCAGAACAACATTCAGAATGGCAGCAGCAGCACCACCAGCAGCAAACTGCACAAGCACTCCAAAGGAAAAGGGAAAGGAAAAGGAAACAACATTCCAAACCTTGAGTTTACGCCACCCACGAACCGCAGAATACTCCCTGCACAGGTGGGGATGGTGATGGAGATAGGGGGACAGGAACAGGGACAGAGACAGGGGCCAGGACAGAAACAGAAACACGTGCGGGAGAAGACACATCGGCAGAAGAAGGGACAGTTGCAAGCCCAGAGAGAAGGAGAGGAGTTGTGGGAAGTGCAGAAGGCGCAGAAACAAGCCGAACCTGAAGACCAGGACCACACGCACACACACGTGCTGGGACGGTTAGCAGAGGAAACTGATGCAGATGCTGCTGCTGCTGATGATGATGATGCTTCCTCCTCCATCCACCCTGTGACTGTCACATCCTCTACGTCGTCTGAGTCAGTGTCGGTGTCGGTGCCTGTGTCCGCAACGACTTCCAGGGATACGCTCGGCAGCCTTCGCACAGCGCCCGTTCCTTTACGCTGCGAGCGTGCACTCTCCTCCAATGATACAGTCAACGGCGTACACTCCCCCCCTGTGCTGCTTGTCTCTGAGCCTTTTCCAATGCCTGTGTCTGTGCCTGTGTCTGTGTCGGTGTTAGTGCATGCCAGCTTATCCGGTGACACTGACACTGACACTGACACACACACACTGGACAGTTCCAGCGCCGAGTGTGCTCGTGCTCACACTGACTCCTCCACCCCATCCGACTCGTCCCCTACATGCACATCTGCATCCTCCACCTCCTCCACCGACACCGTCTGCAGCGTTAACATCGCTTGCGCCCCTGCTGCTTCCTCCACATCTTCCCCCTCCTCATCCCCCAATGATACCTTCCGCAGGAGCAGCATCAGCGCCGCCTGCCCCCTTGCCCCCACACCTACCTCCCCTCTC
>BNWK01000432.1 GCA_025998775.1 Alphaproteobacteria bacterium
AATTACTTGAAGTTGCAGATGTTACGTAAATATTTTGCCAGCTGATTTCTTCGTTTTCTGCATTTGGTGTTCCCACTAAAACCGATCCACCATCTGAGTAGCAGCTTCCACCGACTTTAATCGTTGTGGCAATTGCTAAATCAGTTGTATTTTTGACAAAAAACACGCCAAGCGCAGCATATGGATATGTATACATGCTCGAACTACTCTGATATTTCAGATACATTTCTCTTTGAATAAAATTTCCCATTGATCCCTGCAAAAAGCACAAACTCGGCTCCTTGTAAAATCCTGCATATTCAGTCGTGTATCCGTGGGTTCCGGCCAGAAGTTTCAGCATTTCATTGGCTGCGCTGGCAGAACCAAGAGTTCCTAAATCCGTTGAAAAACTTCCGACACCATAGCTGTAATCGTTGTATCTCGATAAAATTCCGAAAACAAATGGCAATGCACCATCCTGTACAAATTTTATTCTATTCCCTTCCTTTGTTATTTCCTTCAAAATTGAGGATCCAGCTGGAATATCGTTCACGGTTGCAAATTGTTCAGTAAGCGCTGCAAGCTCTGGCTTTCTGGCCTCAACCAAATTGATTATGGACAGTAGATTCTCATTTGTAACAGACGCAATTGCCTCGCATGCCTCATCTTGCAAGTCTCCTAAGCCAGCGATAAATGTCTCATTATGAACCGACAATGCCGTCAAATGCTCGTTGGTCTTCGCCAACATTTCCTCTAGTTTTTGATCGGTCAAATTAACTATGTCGATCATTTTTCCGTTGCTCGCCACAGCTTCGAACGCTTTGGCTAAATACGCGACCTGCTCTGGAGTTGCTTCCGTTGATAACTCTTGCAACCTGGAATGAATGGCATTTAAAGTTTCTTCAGTAACGCTCATTTTTTACTCCCTACTTTTATTTCCACAAGCCTAAAAATTTTTCAAACTTTTCCCGATCAAACGTATCGCTCATTCGCGTACAAATTGCATCAACCTTTGCCATGTCAGCATCAATTGCGATGTATGCTTCTCGCATTCTCACGACATCTTGCGACGCAATATTCAGCGGATGCGGCAGCGGGTAATTTTTGTTGGTTGTGCGATTATCTATCATCGGCTACACCACTATTATCCTCAAATTTCGGACTTTTGGCCGATACAAAACATTGCCTTCCAAAACCAATTTCACTCGCGTTGTTGCTCCACTGAAATTTTCGGCCACATGATTGTGCTCTTCCCAAGAGTCGCCAACTGGAGTTCCTGTGTTCAAATCAACTAGCGTCCAGGTTGTGTCTGTATTTTGCAAATACACTTTTACGCTGGAATTTCCAGGTGTAAGACTTTCGT
>BNWK01000433.1 GCA_025998775.1 Alphaproteobacteria bacterium
GTTTGTTGGGCATGAAGAGTTTGTTGGGCATGAAGAGTTTGTCGGGCATGGAGTGTTTGTTAGGCATGGAGAGTTTGTTGGGCATGGAGAGTTTGTTAGGCATGGAGTGTTTGTTAGGCATGGAGAGTTTGTTAGGCATGGAGAGTTTGTTAGGCATGGAGAGTTTGTTGGGCATGGAGAGTTAGCTGTTTATTAACTAATGGATCTGCGTACTCTTCCACATGTAAATGATTTATTTTTGTTTCACCAGCGACATTCTTTCTATGCCACACATTACTCAGTCCTCCTGTCATTCCTCCTCTAATTTGATTATGAACTTTCTCCGCCTGTTCTTCATTAACTCCTGGGCACGCACCTATTGTAGTAGGCAAATGAAATTTCAACGCGTATTGCCTTATTTTTATTTCAAGTCTGACCTCATCAATATCCCTATCGCTTCTCGTTTTATTACACAATTCACAACATGGTTTGACATTTTGTTTTGTGTGTGGTTTCTTGCAATCAATTCTGTCTAATGTGGGATGAAACACTGATGTGAGTCGTCTGCTGCAGATGTGGCAATGCCCCCTGAAGGAATCTTTGAAGTGATCGTAATCGGTTGCATTCACGTTCTTTTTTATATCTCTATCAGCTTTGACATCCTGTTTTCTGTAACGAGAGCACATTGTATTCCAAGTTGGGACGGTCAACTCGTAAGGAGGCAAATTATTTTCTTCTTCACTTGAGTAATCAGCATTAATATCGAAACCATCATACGCCATTGCGAAACTCAAGGCGTTGGCATTTGCTGCTAATGAAAAATTCTGGAGCATATCAATATTGTCATCCCACATATTCCTTATCAAATTATCAATCATCGGTCTCATAATCTGTGTGTCTCGTTTATTGTAATACTCAAGATAATCCCAGCGATCTTTTATGATTCCCGTTTCCTTTAAACGATTCCAGTCCTTTAGAAAATCTTCGTACTCATCCTTGCTGTAGCTCTTGTTTTTAAGCATTGAATGAAAATCTTCTATATCGAAGGGGTCACTTATCGAAAGGACCTCCATAAAATCATTGAATGTATACGCTTCATAAGCCCAGTGACTCTTCACATTTTCTACTCCTCCGAAGTCCTTAGCGTGTGATTCGAGTGTGCCAGGGGATACGAAATTTATGAAATCCTTGAATACGATTGTTAGTGATTTTTCGTATTCAACTACCCATTTTTTCTTACCTGGATGCAAAATCTCGCCATTGTCATCGAACTCATCTTGGTCATCTTCATCCTCAACTTTTTTGAACGACTTTTCAGGTGTTTTTTTCACTCTAATCATTTTCATATTAGTGTTCG
>BNWK01000434.1 GCA_025998775.1 Alphaproteobacteria bacterium
CTTCTTCTTCTTCTTCTTCTTCTTCATCATCGGCATTTGCTTCCCTATCATCTTCTTCTTCTTCTTCTTCGTATCCTGGGGCGGCATTTTTATATTCGTCAAATAACATTCCTTCTTGTGCGGCGCCTCTTGATCCTTATTCCGTTCGTTCTCCTCCGTTCACGCTCAGCCCCTCTTTCCCCACACAGTTTCCGCTCTTTCCCTCTTCTTGCTTTTCTTCTTTTCCCTCCCCATCCATACTCCCTTCACCTTCATGCTCTCCTTCTCCCTCACCAACATCATCATCTTCATCCTCTTCCTCTTCTTTTTTGCTTTCACTCTCCCCCTCTGCATCCCCTCCTCCTTCTCATTCTTCCTCTCTCTCTTCTTTGTCACTCTCCCCTTCCAACCCTTCGTCGTTGGAGGCAAGAGTCGACTCGCTCTGCACATCGTCCTCCCCATCTCTCTCCCCCGGTCCGTCTCCGCCACCACAGCAACCTACACCACCGCCTCAGGGGTTGGGCGAATCCGAAGAAATAAAACAAAGGCTTCTGCTTGGTTTAGGAGCAAATGATAATAAAAGAAGAGAAGAGGGTGAGAGAAAAGAACTGGAGGAGAAACGCCGTAAGTTGGCTGCACACCTTACTCTGGTGGCGAGGGTGAAAGCACAGAAGGAAGAAGGAGGAAGTGCCACGCAGACAGCAACACACTCACTCAGCGGAACCGCATCACATAACAAGCCTGCAGAAGTGAAGGTTGAGGCAAGGATAAGTGTAGCAAAGGGAAGCGGGGCGGACGGAGGCGAGAGGGAGAAGGGTCAAACTGCAGGCCCAGGAAAAGAAGGGAAAGGGAAAGATAAAGAGAAAGATAACAGACCTCGACCAAGGATTGGTAAGGAAAAAAAATTTAAGCAAAAGTACTTTAAATCTGACTCTTCTTCTCCTTCCTGTGCTTCTCCTTCAGTCTCTTGTGTGGTTTCTCTTGCTTCCTCGCCAACTCGATCTCTTACCCCGTCTCCTCCCACTCCAGCACACGGGCCTGCTGATTTCCTGGCTTCATTTTTGGGTATGAGTTCCACTCCCTCATCTGCGTTGTCATCATCATCATCATCATCATCTTCATCATCATCATCTTCCTCGTCTTCATCGGCTCTGACACTCACCAGCGGTTCCTTCTCATCCCTTCCACAACAGCATATGGAGCAAGAGGAGTCTGAACCACTGGAAAAAGAGATGGCCTCGCTGAAAGCCCCTAAAAATCCTTGGTTATGCATCCCCCATCTGCTCACCCACCACCTCCAGGACACGTTTTTCACTCTGACAGGCAATCTGCTTTCAAACACAGTGATAATGATTGA
>BNWK01000435.1 GCA_025998775.1 Alphaproteobacteria bacterium
TGTTGACGAAGTCTATAATCTAATGGCTGCCATGAACAACTCTTTTGTTTCTATCTCACATTCACAGTCTTACAATTTGCTTGTGCTATAGCCGATCATGACTTTTTCCGGCTATCACCAAAAATATCGCTTTATGTAGCAGTCTCCGATAGACCTTTTGTGCTTTAGTCTGTCCAGGGCAGCGAGTAGTTGTTTTTTATATCTCGAGCTTTAAGGCAGGATTTTGTATATCCAACCGATGCGATTACACTGAATATAAATGGGGCACTTGACGCCGCCGCTTCTAGATAGTCGCCTATCAGCAAATTGTAGCCAATGTGTGCTCCATAGCCTATGACTGCTCCAACGCTGCTGCATATGGGCAGAAAATAATTCACCCGTTGTTTGTTCAATTCTCCAAGGCCAGTTTTACATGCAGATATAGCCGCTGCTGTTGCCGTACAGGTGTCTACTAAATTGTTTTGGTCGAGCAAAGCGGTTTTTAGTGTCGTTGCAGCGATTGCTCCACAAGTCCCAAAAAATCCAACCTTTTCCATCGCGCGACGACTGGCGTTTAAGTCTGATGTTGAGCACGCTAGTCCAATGCATAGCATGGATAACAATATACGTTCCTTCATTATCTTACTCCCTATATTAGCAATATCGATCATTCTAAGCATAGCAATAAAAAGTAAAAGAAACATAAACAAGCACTATTTTTCTTTTTAATTTAGAAAAATTTTTGAGACATCGAAGCTCGTCTATCACAATATACAGTAGAGACAAGTGGTTGCACCACACGCCTTTATTCATGTCGAAGCAATTTCAGCGTTGGAGATAGTATCCGCATACGCTTCAGAAGATAGCAAAGCAGAAAACGGATCAAAGCGTCCAGCTGAAGTTATCAACAAAAACTGTGGATAACTCTGTTGATAACTATCGGTGTATATCAAAAAAACACTATATTTCACCACCATATATCGATTTGCTGTTTTTTTCAGCAACGCAACAACCTGTTGTTTTTGTTTGCTTTTTTGTTTTTTAATCAACGCGTTGGAAGAATTGTTTAATATTTCAATGGCTAGGTGATTTATCTGTGAGTTTTTTAAATTTATTGGCGATATGCAAACGCCATGAATTAGCATTTGAATTTTTCTTGGCGTTGTAATATCATGCCATCATTGAAGCGTTTATGGGGCTTCGTAAAGGGGCGTAGCTCAATTGGCTAGAGTGGCGGTCTCCAAAACCGCAGGTTGGGGGTTCGATTCCCTCCGCCCCTGCCAAAGTGTTTTTTCTTTTTTGGTATTCCTGGAAATCTTTGCACATATTTGGCGAATTTGGCTTATTCTTCTTCC
>BNWK01000436.1 GCA_025998775.1 Alphaproteobacteria bacterium
ATAATTAATTTAAATCTTCATCTTGGTGAAGGTGATGGTAGTATACAAATAGGAACTAATAATACTGCCACAGCTAATAGTAGCATTAGCTTAGGAGTTGGTAACAGTGCCGAAGGTAATAGTAGTATTAGCTTAGGAACTGGTAACAGTGCTACTGGTAATGATAGTATTGCAATTGGAATCTATAACGGTGCTAGTGGTAATGATGGTATTGCGATCGGTGATAACAACACAGCTAGTGGTGTTTGTAGTGCTGCAATTGGAGTCAGAAATCGAACTACTACAGAACAGAGTTACGCCTTTGGATATCGAAACACTGTTGAAGGATATAATAGTATAGTAATCGGAAGTTTGGCTGAAACTTCTGAAGATAACACAATCGTTATTGGAAGTGCTAGTCAAAAAACAGTGATTGGTGGTTCACTTACGATTGGAACAACAAATATAACTGAGACTCAATTAGGTGCGTTACTTGCATTGATTTCACCACCACCTTGAATAACGATTATTTTTGCAGAATATATTTCGCGAATTTTTTTTAAAAACTATTGTAGATCGGAAGCTGGACGGATGACATAAGCTGGACGAACCGAGACAGGAGTCGAATCAGTACTTCACGCTGATGTCATAGATACAGTTTTTGATGTAGATTCAGAATTTTGCATTACCAAGTACTGAATTCGCTCGGTTACTAAGTTATGAAGAAAATCACGAAATCATGCTAGGAATTAGTACTTTTTCGAACTCAGCGGATACACGAAATTGATGATTTGCAAGGTTGGTTGATTCAAAACCTGTGAATTACAAACTCAGCGGAAAATGTCTCTTTATATATACTACTAATGTAGTAGTTCTTCGCAGCAATAGCAATCATTTCGTTTCCTTCTTTTTCAACAGCAACTCCTCCAAGTTTCTTCTCATCTTCTTTTCCTTTCGTTGGATCGGGAAACCATTCATATCTATGTTCATTCCAAAATTCCTTGTCGCTCACTACGAACTCAAATCCTTGATGAATATCTTTATCAGGATTACCAGCGATAGCCCAATAGCTACTGTCAGTATCTCCTTCAATGAAGTGAATCTTATTCATATCCAAGCATTTATGCATAAATTCATATACAAACGCACAATAAGCGTACTTAGCATTATCGAGAGTGAATAAACCAGATTGAACACATGTGTTACACTTATAGAACAATGAGCGATACGTTACGATATACAAATTGTCATTGATTTGTCTTGATGAGATGAAATTTTGCCGTCTGTGTGATTCCTTCGTTTCAACGCAGTTACAGAGCTTAACTTTAGTGTACTTCTCTTCGTTCAAG
>BNWK01000437.1 GCA_025998775.1 Alphaproteobacteria bacterium
ATATACAATGGCAGCGACAATAACAATACAATATCCGCGAGCAAGATCGTCACTAGTCAAATTACCACCACAAGTCAAGGTGTCATTATCGTCAATGGAACTTTAACGATTGGTGGAGTAAGTCTGTCAGCAGCAGAATTAATTTTGTTGAAAGCTTTGATTGCACCGCCACCACCTTAAGCCGACGTTTAAAAATAAACATCCGGCCTACGGGCCTAATCTCGCCAACATTGCCTGAATGCTGCGCCCATCGTTTGCTCGGACTTTGAAGCATGGATATTTCTCCTTAATCAGACGTGGGACCAATTCGTAGTACTTGAATGTATTGCCGTAATAATGAGTCTGATAGTACATGTGAATGGTTCCAGGACCGACGTTGTTGCTGTCTCTCCACAACCAATATCCAGGTTCGAGTCGATGAACCCCATAATTTTTGACCGGCCGTGACCCGGCGGGGATTTCATCAGTGTATTCAACTACATCACCGTAGTTTGTATGCCGATTTCTTTGATTTCGACTTCGACTGCACCAGCAGAGGTTAGAAACCGAATTGTCATGGATGTTACCATTGATGTGATCCACCTGAGTGTCGGTGCCAGGGTTGAAGTTATGGACCCACTGCAACGCAATTAGCCGATGCATCAGGACATTCCCAATCCGCCTGCCCAACCCCAATTGCTGATAACCCCCTGTATGCTTATTCAGAGACACTTCAGGATAGAACTTGTCGGATATTCGTCGGATCACGTGTGGATAATTTACGCTAATTTCATAGTTGGCATCGAACTTCAGCGGAACAAATTGATTGTCGGCGGTGATTTTGAACAATTGGTTGAGGTCGAGGTCAAAGTCGGCGGTGGTCATTGGTCTTTCATACAAAATAAAAATATAAATTCGTTATTTGTCATTTGTCATATCATGCTGGACTTTATTTTTTAGAACTGATTTTTTTATCTGGTCATAAAGACTCATAGTCCTACATCCATGCCGAAATACATTAATTTGCCTGAAATATGTGATGCCCTCCCAGGTGCCAAGAAAGTTAATACATACAAAGGCCGTGAATTAGGCAATATATATTTCGTTTTCGAGAACAGATTATTCAAGCAGACCAAAGCCGGCAAATATCGTGAAATCTGTGTGCAGCACAATACAACTGACGATTACACCTTTTTCTTCATCAAAAATAAGTACTCCGGCACGGGCAGAGTTAATATTAAGCGATTGGATGCAATGGAGTATGTTGATTGGAAAGCAGTCGAGAAATTCGTCGATGAGACAGAGCCAGAACCAGTTACTCCGGACGAGGCCTCTGGCCAGCTTGC
>BNWK01000438.1 GCA_025998775.1 Alphaproteobacteria bacterium
CCAATCTGGTTCTTCTTTGTCATTTCTTGAACTGCAAATTTCACTAGACTTAATTTCAAGATTTGGACTGTCTATTTCTGACTTGACATTAGATGAAGTAATTCCAACATTGTTGGGAAGATCAAAAGACGAGATGGGTAAATAGAAACTTTGAAAATCAATCATTACTGATACGAACCCTTTTGTTGATTTTTGGACTTAGTACGAATCCTTTTGTTAACTTTAAGTTTTTTCTTTCCTGTTATTTCCTTACTATTCCCTCTGTTTTCCGCGAGTCGAAATAGATTTTTTTTAATTTTCTGGATTTTAAAATTAAAGAACCTTGAAACTTAATCACCTTAAAAATTATTCCCTGCTGTTCCTGCCCTCAGCAATGTTCCAGAAAATTTCGGGGAAAAAGTTAGGTAATAGGTATAATGCACTCATAACTAAACTTTTTATGTGTAGGAGATTTAGGGGGGTGTTCGTGAATATTTCATACGGTTACTGAAGAATTTTCTTTAGTTACTAAAGTTTTTTTAGTCACTTAAACATCACTGTTGAACATCATAAATTGGTTCAAGATCAAATTAAAGTTAGAAAAATTGTACGAGAGAGGTTTTATTGAATAAAATGTTCATGAAAAGTTGCACGAATTGTGGTCATGATACAAGATCGACCTTGTTTAAATCAACCAATTAGGAAATATGTGGATATTTAGGAATGATTATTAAATAACTTGGCAGAATTGAATTGGCCATTATACAAGTTTTAAGAAATGAAGTTTTTTTGATCAGATATCTTCAAATTCGACCAAAGCAACATAATAGAATGTCATGATTTGAATAAGAAGGTTTACTTTGATTATATAAAACATTGTGTATTTGTTAGAAAGTGATTTCTCTTGTTGAAATCAGGTTGTTGAAAGATTTACGTTGAAAAAGGGGATGATTATGAGAAATAACATATAACGAAACATGTTTTTTTCTTTCTTTTCATTTCATTTGGAGCCCCTAACATGACAAACTTTTTAATGTATAAAAAAAGGAAATTTGTTTTTTTTTAGTTTTTGATATTTATCTTTGATCATGCAATCTTTCAACCAAGAAGTATGAATTCTCAGATGTGAAAAACAGGAAACTGGAAAAAAGCAATAACATGAAAAATTAAAAAAATGCAGTAAATCCCAAGCAAAAATGTATTGACATAATTCAAACTATACTAATAGAAAAATCTTACCAAGAAGTTAACTTTAAAATGAACGTGCAGACTGAACGAATTTATTGTGCTGAGCAAATTAATGTTCCTTTAGAATTACCTGAAATTTTGAAGGTTGTTTGTTTCA
>BNWK01000439.1 GCA_025998775.1 Alphaproteobacteria bacterium
GATGATGGAAGGAGACGCATTTAACTTGTGCAAAGAAGGTGTGTGAGAAGACCGAATTCAAACGCCGCGGAGATACAGAGTTGAAATTCTACAAATCGTTGGAAACCGATCGTACTATCTTACCTAAGCTTGTCAAGTTCTACAAACGCAATATTCAGATCTATGTTGAGTGTGAAGAAAAGAAGGTCAAGAATAGGAGGAACAATACTACGGAAGGGAAAATGAAGTACAAGCATGAACAGTACTACAAGTTCGAAGATGGTGCAAAGACACTTCACATTCTTCTTATCCAACGTGATACCAAGAACTATCATGCATTGGCAGTATCTGATCCGAAGAAGCTGACTAATTTTGCAACATGTCCCAAGTGTCATGCGTACTGCAGGGATACCAGTGAGAAGAACCGTGCATTTGAATTGAATGATCATATTGAAAAATGTGATGGCAATCCACACCACGAATTGAGACTCGTTCTGGGTGAGAGTGTACCGTATGCCCCACATATCCTTAAGAATTGGACATATTCTTATCTTCTCGCACGTGGGAGACAATCAGAGTTCAAACCTACACGATACTTCATTACATATGACTTCGAGACAATGGAGGGACCCCGAGATGAGAGCGACCCGCAGAACATTGTTCCTTTATCAGTGGCGGCCTGTGTACATACTGCACATGGAGACGAGAGGATCTACAAAGACAGACGCGATGGTGAAGACTTCATCTATCAGTGGTTGGAGGAAGTGTTTGATGCTGCCAAAGAGGTAGCAAGAGACAATAGTTATGATGATCCTGACATTCCTTATCGCACCTTCCAAGTACTAATCATTGGGTTCAACTCCGCAAAGTTCGATATTTATATCATCCTTCCTTTTCTCGAACGGAGAGGTTATTGGAAACTCACAGGAAACCCCATCTGTACTCAAACCAATATCAAGACTATTTATGTTGAAGATATCAGAGGAGGTGAATATGATGAAGATCTCGAGAAAATCCCAAATGATGATGACGCTACCGATAATGGTGACGAAATTCCTGAGGATGTTGATGAAGCAGCGGCTCCCAAGAATAATAATAAAAAACAGGAAGACCATACTACATTGGTGTTCAAAGATGCAATGGACCTTGTGCCACCATGTGATCTTGCATCTTTCAAACGTGATTTTGGCAACCCCCAAGATGGAGATAAGGGCAAGGGATTGTTTGCATATGAAGCTGTTCTGACAACCAATTTCAAAGAAGTTCTTGGTTCACGTGAACCATTTCAGCAAAATCAGTTCGCCTCCAAATTGAGGAACATGAATATGAGTAACCCTCGAATG
>BNWK01000440.1 GCA_025998775.1 Alphaproteobacteria bacterium
AACCAAAGAAGAGGATGAGAGTGAGGTAATCGGTACTGCTAGGATTGCCGGAGACTGACTCTGTGGAAAAGATGAAGGAGAACGGAGAACGACTAAGAAAACGAGCGCTTTACACACTACAGTCACATCCCCTCCCTCCACTTTCCATACACGACATTATATATGCACACACACACGCATGCTACACGTACGCACACACACATGAAGACGCACAGCATGACATATGCTCCGTCCAGAAACACACCAGTGTCTCTCTTCATCCAGTGATGCTCCTCCGTTGACATAGCCAGCTGAGATGTGCACGTCGAGAGTGAGAGAGAATGCTGAAGGGAACCGCATTTGTATCTGAGCAGTGCAGTTGTTTATTTCGGTCTAGTGTAGTGAGAGTCTCCGTAGTACTGAAAGTTGCTGGGGTAGAAGGGAGTCAAAGACCAAACAATCAACGGATGAGGAGGAAAGGGAGTCAGACGTGGTCTTAAGTCTTCAGCTTCAATAACCATCACAAAATCTGACAGGAATTACATACAATGCAGTGAACAAACTTAAGTACAATCAAAAATTCGGTAAACACTGCATGAGCAGATATGAGTACTATTGCAAAAAAAAAAAACAGAAGGGTAACTGATTCACTGTATATTCAGAGATAATCACCGAGTGACTCACAGCACTAGAATCCATTCACAAACACCAGCATTCCGTAGCTTCGCCCCCTTTCTGCAAAGTATGTGCAGACTGAGAGCGACACTGCGATATGTTGGATTTTTTTTTGTGAGTAGAGTATGGCATGTGTAGGGGAAAACTGGCGAGGAAGAATAAGAAGAATACGCGAAGTAGAATTATATGGATGAAAACGATGAGGGGAGTGATGAAGAGGATGAGGACAAGGACGAAGTGGGACGAAGGTGGTGAGGAGGACGGCAAACAGTACACACAAGACGAGGGCGACGGTACGTGGGACGAAGAAGTGAAAAGGAGCAGCACATTCAGAACGAGGATGAAGGTTGGCAATTTTTGAACAAATGAACGAAGTGTTTTGAAAGTCCAATATTTGGTAATTCTATACTCACTCTGAAGACTGAACAGACTGATCGTGTCTGTCTTATGTGCAGCAGATGTCTGTACACGGTTGCGAGTGGATGAAATCTTTCAAAGGACGAAAAAATCCGATGAAAGAACGTTGCAGTTTACCACCAGAGTCATGTCCTCTCTCGCGCATCGGTGTTCCAAGGTCTCGTACCGGCACACTCCAAGAAGATGGGAGGAGGCCGAGTGTGGAGAGCAAGAGAGGAAGGGGAAGTAAGGCAACGAAATAGTATTA
>BNWK01000441.1 GCA_025998775.1 Alphaproteobacteria bacterium
TATCCTCCTCACCTCACAGCGAAGTTATGCATTGGGAAATCTAAACAGCGTTTCAAGTAGTGGTGTTGCTATTGGTCAGGAAAACAGCGTTACGGTTGGAGGTGGATATACAATGGGTATCTATAACCAAATAAAAAGTGATCGCAGTGTTGCGATTGGTCGTAGTAACTACGTTACGGGCACATCCTCGTTTGCATTAGGAAACTCCAACGAAATAGTTGATGCTGGTAGTGGTGCGATTGGCAATAGCAACACGATTGATGCCGCAAATAGTGCTGTAATCGGAAGCATGAATGAAGTCTATGGGGGAAAAAGTTACGCATTTGGATATCAAAACAGGGTTGATGGTAATAACAGTGTGGCAATCGGAAACGAAATTAACAGCGGTGAGGCCAACACAATTGTCTTAGGAGGTTTGGATCAAGGCACAGTAGTCTCTAAAGAATTAACTGTTGGTGCTTCCACACGATTCAATAGTGGGGATAATGACATATTTGGCGAAACGACCAACATTATTGGATCAATGTTCAGCTCTGATGTCAGGGATACCTACAACAATCCTTCAGTGAATTGTGTGATATTAAACAACCTCAATCAACCCCGTATTAGCAAGCACTTGTACGACGAAGGAGTAGAGAGCGGGTTTAAGTTGACCAACGGGGCTAATAATCCACCTACGGAGGAAGTATTGCTGTATGCCCAGCGATTGGTCGGATACGAAGATATGACACGACAACAATTGACTGTGGCTGACGATTCAATTAATGTTGGTCATAGAAATGACTTAGACGGAGAATTTGTGGTAAATGGAAAAGCAACAATTGGTAATGAAACGCGTGATGGCGCACTGGTAGTTCTCGGTGAAGCAAGAATTGGAAGACCAGGAACATCAACTACAAATCTTTATGTAAATGGAAACATAAATAATACTAACGGTACTAACAACACAATATTTGCGAATAAAATTGAGGTAAATGGGACCTTGAAGATTGGTTCAACATCTTTAACTGAGGATCAATTAATTTCGTTATTGGCTTTGCTTTAATGCTTTTAGTGTCATTAATTTTGACATCTTTTAGTATCATTATTTTTGACACAAGGGGTTTTCATGCGGGCGTCTGTGTTTTAACCGGTGATAGCGTTGGTGCTTTCGCTAGTGTTTTCGTTGGTGTTTTGCGTTAATGTTCGTGTTTTACTGGTTTTTAAAAAGCTCTGAGGTCTGCAAATTGCTAAAATGGGATGTTGCCAACATTTCAGAAACCCTATTTCTGAGGCTAAAGTTTGGTCCGATTTTAGCCTTTTTGCGGGCATTTTTCC
>BNWK01000442.1 GCA_025998775.1 Alphaproteobacteria bacterium
ATTTGATTTTCGTCATAGTAATTTGGTAATGCAAGTAAATAAAGAATTTCCCAGTGAAAAATCGAGGTCGGAAAAAAAATAAAAAAATTAAAAAAAAAAAGTGAAAAAAATGAAAACCGAAAAAATGAACCGAAAACGAGTCAGAAATGGTTTCGAAAAATGAAAACTGGAAATGAAAATAGAAAAAGTTGGAAAACAAGCAGAAGAAGTTGGAGTTGAAAAAGCTAAAAGCTGAACTGAAGAAGCAGCGAAAGGATGATGGTGAATCGGATGATGAGAACGAAAGTGAAAGCGAAAGCAATGACGATGACGAGAGCGGAAGCGAAGCTGGAAGCAGAAGCGAAGCTGGAACCGGAAGTGGTGATGACAATGGCGAAGTTGGAGGTGGTGAAGGAGTCGGAGTCGGAGTCGGAGAAGTTCCGGCGAACGATGAGGACGATGGTGTGGAATATATTGGAGAACCGACTGATAAGGAAGAAGTTAAGGCTTGGATTTATCTCACTCTCATGGGGGAAAAGAAATGGAACTCGGAAAAGTTCGGAGGAAGGTTGAGAATATGGAGGATGAAGATGGAAATACAAAAATTCTTGACATGAAAATGATAGATGAGATATTGGTGGAGATTGCTGAGGAAAAGAGAAAGGCCCAGAAAGTGAAGCATCAGCGGGATCCCGAGACCGAAGACAACGACCCACTGAAGAAGAGCAAGACCGATGAGGATGATGAGGATGACCAAGGCTTTGCTCGTGTGTCCGCTCCTACTTCGCCATCGTCGTCCTCTTCGACCTCTTCGCCATCGTCCTCTTCCTCGATCTCTTCACCATCTTCGAAACCACCTTCGGATCCGTCTTTTCCTGCTCTGATGGTGTTGCTTGATAATGATGACTTATTCACCAAAGTGGAAAAGAAAGTGGAAAACACCAAGTGGAAGTTGACAATGAGTCTGAAGCCGGAAGCCCCTAAAGAGAAAAAAGAAGCTGCAGCCAAGTTAAATGAGGCTTGGGTGAAAGCAAAAGGTAAAGAAAAGTGCATCGTGAACGGGAATCATCTCCATTTGGAACTACTGACTTTCATCGAAATTCGAACGCCTGCAGGACTTCTGACTGGATTGACCGTCGAGAACCTCAGTGCTGCCATAAAAAATGAATGTGAAATTGAATACCCTAAATTTTAATTTTTTTTTTAATTTTTCACATTTTTTTTTTTTTTTTTTAAACAAAGTTTTTTTTTTTTTTTTGGGGGAGTAAACCTTTTTTTTTTTTTTTTTTTTAATTTTTAAAAAATTTTTTTTTTTTTTTTTTTAATTTTTTTTTT
>BNWK01000443.1 GCA_025998775.1 Alphaproteobacteria bacterium
CACATGCGCGCGTGTACACGCACACACACACACACAAACTTATCCGTACACACGCATATAATCAGAAATGCATATACTAGTGTATGTATACATGCCGATACATACACAGAGGTTAAAGCATACACGAAGACGAAGGTGTATACACAGTTACGTATGCACACACATACTTTCCTCCAGGCACGGGTGTATGTTGTGAATACCCTTAGACTGGGTTTAGCCCCAGGAAAACTGCAGAGTGAATTAGAACTCACGCAGACAAAAGGGTAATAAGCGATGTATATGTGTACACACCGGCACACACGCATGCACACTCCACTCCCGCACATATGCACACATGTATCTACACGCACACGAACGCACTTTGAGAGTGAAGAAAACTGCGAAGAAAATGGCGCATCATTGCGCCAGAAAGAAAAAGGGGGAGAAGTGAAGGAGGGTTGGTGTATTGGCAAGAGAGGGGTTGGGAATCGGCGATCAATCTGAAGAATGGCGAGGTGGGCATCGGGTTGTTGGAAGCAAACATCGAAATCCAGGTACAGAAAGAACCAGAAGTAAAGATCACTGGAGTGTCCTTTGTTGACAAGTTCGTGAAGGCTTAAAGACTGACTGACTGACTGTTTGGCCCTCATTTGGAGATTTGGTTAATTTTAGTTTTTTTTTTTGGCATTTTTTGTACGTTTTGGTTTCAGTTTTTTTCTTTTCTTTTTTATCACATCAATATAAATATAGTATCAGAATAGTGTTGAAAAGTAAAAAAAAGTGAGGAGCCCTGGGCAGCGATGTAAATACATTCCTGATGTTCCTCTCACAGCAGAGTACAGCTTGTATTTTTACCTTTTTTTCATCTCCAACAACTTACACAGCTCTCTATTTTTCTCACAAGTGTATCTTTCGCGTCACACAGAGCGGCACGACTGCAGCAGGAACAAGAACGGGGGCGGGAACAACTGGCCAGGAAAAAGGAATGATCAGGACTAGGTGTATTCCAAGCGGAGAGCTTCTGAAAATAGTCAGTGCAGCTAAAGTCCGTTACACAAGCGTTTCTCACGTCACTATTATTAACTTTTCTTTTCGATAGAATGTCTTTGTTAGAATTATCGATCTGTCTGAAATAGAAAGAAACAGAAGAAAATATCCCTATCACACTACAACCCTTCAAAACATAAAAATCAGGTATAACCAGGAATTTTAGGAAAGTATGAGTTTAAAAAATCCACACCCACACACACACACACACACACACACACACACACACACACACACACACACACACACACACACACACACACACACACACACACACACACACACACA
>BNWK01000444.1 GCA_025998775.1 Alphaproteobacteria bacterium
GTATACTCCAACAAGTATGACATGTACTGCCTCGGCCTTATCCTCTTCCAGCTCGTCTCCTTTCAGTATCCCTTCGACTACCGTACACTGCCGATTTGTACAGCAAGCTATCAAACCCCGAACGTCACGCCTCCGATCCTGCTGAAATGCGCAGGGAAATGCGACTGTTTTTCAAGAAAGAAAACACCATGTCGATGTGCAGCGCCCAGGCGTTCAAGCCACAGGAGGGAATTCGCGCCAGGAAGGAAGAAGAAGAGGCCCGAAACCTCTCCGGATTCAGATCAGAGCACGGTTGCCGTGACCAGCACACACACACGTCTCCCACCCAGTCATCTCTCGCGCCCGCACCTGCGTGCACCCCTCGACCCTCCCTCTCCTTCGCCTCCAGTCGGTCTGCAGAGTTCAGTGAGAGTGAATACAGTAGCAGTTCAGAGTATGAGGGGATGGATGCATGCTGTCCGATCCGCGTTTTTATACCCCCTGGGGACCCAGCCAGACATGGGGATTTTGTATTTCAGTTCGATCCTGGGATGTCATCGGTTTCCAACACGTCCACGGTTACCAAGGCGTCTTTGATGTCATCTGTTTCCAGCACATCCACAGTTACCAAGGTGTCTCCACTCTCAGATACCACTCTGTCCTTGCACTCCGCTCTTGAAACCACCTCGTGTGCATCACCCTTTGCAAACGCATCATCCGTCTGCGATGAGAGAGAGGGAGAGGAGGGTGGTGACCTCTTTTATGACACGCCCAGTCTGTCTCGCACAGTCTTTCCCGAGGAAAGCACCAGAGAGACTGCGTTCCCTCCTTCGCAGGCATATGTATCTTTTGCGACATCTCCGCTGCAGCCACAGCTTCCTTTCTCCTTTTCTTCCTCTTCCTCATCCTCCTCCTCCTCCTCCCAGGCTTTCCTTCCCCCCTCTTTCTCCGCCTCCTCCTCCTCCTCTTCATGCTGCTCTCCCCTTCCCTTCCGTTTCTTTATTCGTTCACAGTGTTCGCTTGAGTCTGTTCTGTGGAGGTGTGTGTGTCTTGACTATTGTAAGTGTGTTGTGTTTGTGTGCATGCTGATGTAAGGATTCAGATATTTCGAAATGTTCGTACATGTCATCTGTGCAATCGATATATTCCATCAGAGTGTGTCATACATACGTCTGTGTACACATCTGTATCATCAGTCTATGTCATCTGTGCAATCGATATATTCCATCGAGGGTGTGTCTGGCTACACGTCTGTGTCAGTTCACTCGTGTCTGGCTGGACACGTGTGTGTATATCGTACATACGTATATGCATGTCATATATCTATACG
>BNWK01000445.1 GCA_025998775.1 Alphaproteobacteria bacterium
TGAGTCCATAAAACTGCAAGACTTGAGAAGGAAGATATACATCAAAGCGAAGGCTGAAAAGTCTTGGCGATTTTGGGGTATATACGTTCATGTTTATAAGATTGAGACGCTGCAAGAAGCGTACAGATTGGCAAAGATCAACAATGGAGCGCCAGGAATAGATGGTGTCACATTTGACGATATTGAAAAATCTGGGGTGGAAGAGTTTCTCCGTCAGATACAACAGGAACTTATAACCCGAACTTACTATCCAATGAGGAATCGAGAGAAGGCAATCCCGAAAGGAGGAGGAAAGTCCAGAATTTTGGGAATACCGACGATACGAGACCGAGTTGTCCAAGGAGCGTTGAAGCTAATCCTGGAGCCCATATTTGAGAGCGATTTTCAATCTGGATCGTACGGATACCGCCCACGGAGGACAGCGCATGAAGCGGTGGAGAGAGTAACGGAAGCAGCGATCAAAGGAAAGACGACGGTAATAGACGTCGATCTGAAATCGTACTTTTGCACGGTGAGACACGACATTCTGCTAAAGAAAATTGCGGAAAGAGTGAACGACGCCGATGTCATGAGATTGCTGAAGTTAATACTTAAAACAGGCGGAAAGCGAGGAATACCGCAGGGAGGTCCACTGTCGCCGTTGCTGAGCAATATTTACCTCAACGAGGTGGATAAGATGCTGGAACGAGCGAAAGAAGTGACGAACACAGATGGATATCAACACATCGAATATGCCAGATGGGCAGATGATCTGGTGGTACTGATCGACGGTCATCAGAAATGGGAATGGCTGGTTGCAGCGGTGAATAAGCGTCTGCGCGAGGAGCTGGCGAAGATAGACGTAGAGCTCAACCTAGAGAAGACACGACAGGTAGATTTAGTGAAAGGCGAAAGCTTCAGCTTTCTGGGGTTTGATTTCAGAAGAAAGAAAACGCTAAACGGAAAAGATGGAGTACAGAAAACGCCGAAGATGACAGCGCGAACGAAACTTCTGAGGAAAATCAAAGAAGTGTTCAGAAGGCATCAGTCGCAACCACTTGATAGGATCATCCAACAGGTAAATCCAATATTAAGGGGTTGGACGAACTATTTCAGAATCGGGAACTCTAGTCGGTGCTTTGGCTACATAAAAGATTGGATGGAAAAGAAGGCAAGACGCCACTTAATGAGAAGCAGAAAGCGGAAAGGCTTCGGCTGGGAAAGATGGAGTAGTGCGATCCGAGCCTCAAATATGAGGCGGAACTGTAGTTTTGTAGCGGTTAAATTCCGCTCCCCCAGGCATCGGGGTGAAAGTGTGTCCCACACTGA
>BNWK01000446.1 GCA_025998775.1 Alphaproteobacteria bacterium
TCTTCTCAATTCTGATTTCTATTCCGACGGAGTTTTCGCCTTGATTCTAGACAGTAATTCCTCCTGTTCCTCTGGCGTATTTGCAACTAATATTTTCATAACTATGTCCTCTTTATTTACTTTTTGCGCATCGTTTGCTATCTGTAATTGTTGAAAATATTCGTTTAATTTTTCCTGAGAGATTTCATTCAATCCATCCAAATTGCAGCAAATAGTGATGCCTAAAGTTCTGCAATCGCAATTTGCGAAGAATACAGTTTTTGTGATTTTTCCACAGATAGATCCGCCAGGAAATCGATCATCTATTAGGGTAACTTGATCGTCCAAAGTTGCATCTATGAAATCTTTTGCAGGTACGCTAAAGTCAATTTCTACATATCTCGAAGAATAATTTATTAGCGCAATTGCCTTTTGAACTGCATAGCGAATTGCGTTTTTTCCACGATCAGTTCCAAAGAACGAAGACGCCGATTCGTCCGGAAGAGCGTCCGGAATTTTCGATAAAAACTTCCATTTAGCTTCATCGAATTTATCCTCGGAAACATGCGATTCCACACATTCTAATAAACGTTCTCCATGTAAAACCTTCTGACCACAGCCGTAGTAGCAAAAGTAATTCCATCTTTGATATTCTCTCGGCAGTTGCAGTGAATTAAGCTTTATGTGAATGTCTTTCTCTCGACCATGTTTTGCTTTTGTATTCACGACTTTCAGCGTTATATTTTCCTTTCGTTTCTGTTTGTAATGCCAATTTACTAGCATTCGTCCATCGAAATAAAATCTCTTGAATCTTACTGACATTTTCGGAGATGTTTCGTTCTTCTCAATGATAAATTCCTTCGATACTTGCGGAAAACTTCGAAAAAAATGCGCATTTTGAACTGGAGAAATTCTTTTTATTTTACAATACGCTAGTCCATATCCGTTATTTCCAGAAAATTCGCAAATGTTTTCCATTGCCGTTCCAATATCCGTGTAAGAGCTCACAATTGAGTTTTTAAAATTAGCGGCGATCAGCGGATATAAATCGATGCAACCATATAAATGTTGAATCCAGTTGGCGCCAATACTTATGTTTATGTTTTTGTATGGCTCGCGAAATAGTCTCACTCTAAATGAATTTTGGACTATATGTTTTTGATTTGCTTCAAAATTTTTTGTTCCATGATTTATGTCTGATAATGATAATTTCCCGTTTCTCATATTCCAATAGAAGACTTTACGATCTCCTTCGAGAAAAACCGTTGGATTATTCATGTCTTTGGACGAGAAGAATAAGTCATCAAAGTTCGCCGAACCATCCAGTAG
>BNWK01000447.1 GCA_025998775.1 Alphaproteobacteria bacterium
AACACAAAGCATGTGCAAACAAAATATATTCACCCCCACACACAAAAAAAAAAAAAAAAAAAAAAACGAAGTAAGCAAAAAACAAAAGTAAGCAAATAACAAAGTGATAATACTACATATTTAACTTAAACATCAAAAAAACAAAGCAAATAAATAATAGCATAATAAAATCACAAATTCAAACATCAAAAAAACCACGCACAGAAATCAAACAACCAAAATAACAAAAAAAAAAAAAAATCACACCAGCCAGTTTGTTAGCATTAATGAACACATCGTTCAACTCCACCACGTATGGCGATCTTCCTTCATCATCACCGTAATTACCATGGTTAGTAACCCCATAGGGCAGGAACAGCTCAGGCGCATTGAAATTTGGCACACGTTCCTTCACATTCTCCTCCCTCCCATCCCCTCCTCCTCTCCCCTCTCCCTCTCTCTCTCTCTCCCTCCTCCTCCTCCTTCTCCTCTCCTCCTCCTCATACGCCGTCCGCACCGTCTGCAGCGCGACCCTCCTCTCCATCTCCGGCAAAAAAAGCAGCCCCAGGGCGGCCTCGATCTGGTGTGTCTCGGGAAGAGCCGCCACTGACTGGTGCCGCAGCGCAGCGTAATCGTCGGAGGCGAAGAAGATGTGGGTGGGGAAGGAGAAGGCAGAGGAGACGGAGACAGGGACAGACACGGATGAGGAGACGGATGAGGAAGAGGACAAGGAGAGGGAGGAGGAGAAAGAGGAGGAGAAGGAGGAGGAGGAGGAGGAGGAGGACAAGAAAGATGAAGGGGAAGACGCTGCAGACGCCGACGACGTCGCGGTCGCAGCCGCCGGGGCAGTAGCAGCAGCAGCAGCGGTAGCAGCCTCTGCCTGGAATGTGCACACCCCCGCCGGCGCCCGACTCCCCATCGCCATGGCCCACACGTCATCTACCAACCGCTCAGTTGCACGCGGCATGCCGTAGTACACACAGGCGTCTGCACGTGCGCGGAGGTTGGCAGGGAGCAGCTGCAGGGAGGTGCACACGCAGACGAGCACGCTGACCTCGGTGGGGGGGACGAGCCACTGCTGCTGGAGCTCCTGCAGCTCTTGCTGTTTCTGCTGTTGTTGTTGTAGTTTCTTACCATCACTTCCTCCACTCCCTCTTTTCGCAGAGGTGCTACTCTTACGTGTGTGCGTGTGTGTGTGCGTACGTGTGTGTGTATGTGCGTGTGCTGCGATCTCCTCGTAGAAGAGGGCCTTACCGGACGGCGGAGTGCCTGAGTGCAGCGCCTGCACACGAAAAGACAGGCGAAAGGGCGGGGTTGCGGTCTGAGAC
>BNWK01000448.1 GCA_025998775.1 Alphaproteobacteria bacterium
GATAGTTCTTGATGATTTCTGTCTTCTTGATTGTCTAATTTCATGATTGTGAAGGCGCTATGTTTCAGTCTCAATTCATGAATAACAAAAATTCGTTGTGATTTGCTTAAGGATTTTATAGATTTGGTGAAGGTCTTGCCTTGATATGCACTTCATTTTTGCTTTTTTTTTCAGTTACACTTTATTTTTTTTTTTTTTTTTTTTTGCCTTTATTGGAGCGGGGGTTGGTAGAAACTTTGGATGTATGTTTTTTTTTTAGATTTTATATGAATTCCACTTTTTTGGTCTTTTTTCTTAATTTTATAATGCGTGTAGTGTTATTTGATCGATATTATTTATCAAACTTTCTCTGCTTATTTTTTCTGTTGCTTTTTTGATTAGCGACAAGTGGAACGTCTGCGGGAAGGGAAGCGCCTGAGGCAACGATGACAAAGGGCCGCCACAAAAAGCAGGACGCCCCTTCTTCTCCATCCTCTCTTTCGTCGGGCGTGATGGCTGCTGCAGACAACAGTGTACAACCGCAGCAACAGCGCTATTCGCACGAACAGTGGTAAGGACAGGTACAGCAGGTAACCGCTTTTCGTGGTGCATCTACATCTTCTAATTTCTTATCCTTCTTTCCCTTTCTGGTGTCTTTTTCTCCGTCTTCGTCCCCGTCTTCGTCCTTATTATCTTCACATCCTTCCTCATCATTACCCACACCACATGCTCCAGCATACTGATACACCCCACACCCACACTCCTCCCCCCTCGTCTTCTTCCTCCTCTCCTCAGTACAACCATTACCTTCCCTCGTCTTCCTCACTGCACCCAATCCTACAGCCAGCAGCAACAAAACTACCAACAGCAGCAGCTTCAGCAGCAGCAGCAGCAGCCACCACACCATGCGGAGTAAAGCAGCCAAATGCAGTGTGGGTCTCAACTTCCAAGCTCTTCAGTTTCTTCCCTATACGCCCCACTTCAATCATCCAACACGCCTACCTCTTCCTCAGTTTACCCTTCGCCACAGTTGCATGGTTCCTCCACTTCGACGTTCTCCGCCTCCACCACAACCTTCCCTTTGTTCCTTTCCTCCTCCCCATCCTACCCGCAAATACAGCAGCAGCAAAGTTTTCAAAACCAATGGCTTCCCCAACAGCCCACGTCTTCCACAGCTTCCATGCATCCACCACTTCAGCTACCTCCCTTCTCCTCCTCCAGCTCTTCCCCTTCCTTCTCCTCCTCTTGCTCCTCCCTTCACTTTTCCTCCTTCTGCCTCTCCCCTCCCTCGACGACCTCAAGCTCCTCCTCTCCCTCCTCCTCC
>BNWK01000449.1 GCA_025998775.1 Alphaproteobacteria bacterium
CACACTGCAACGGACACGATGGAGTGGTGAGAAACACACACACACTCACTTGCAAACACACACACAGTTCTGGTCTGCCACGCGGAAGCCGTACAGCTCGATGGAGAGGTCCTGCACATCCTGCACAAAAGGCGAAGGCGAAAGGAAGGCAAAAAGGTAAAAAAACAAAAGGCAGGTGGACGGAGAAATCAAATCAAAAAATGTGAAAAAAGAAACAAAAAAATTAAAAAAAAAGGCAAAAAGATAAAAAGGATATAAGATACAAGATGAAAAACCAAACCGATGGGAATTTCATCCCTCCGTTGTAGAACCAGGAGTTCTCGAGACGGTGGTTCGAAAGGCCAAACACGAGCCCCGCTTTTTCAGCGGCCACCTTGAGCTCTGCGATGATGTCCCGCTTTGGACCCATTTTGACGGAGTTCCTAAGTAACCAAGTAAAAGCGGGTGAGGGGTAATTTTTTTTTTTTATAAAAAAAACAAAACAGAAGGAACATGATAAAAATGATTGTAGCAAATACTGCAAAATGAATATATCACACACCACGTACTGAACATAGTACAGATCGGTAATAGCACACCAGACATAAAAAAAGAGAAAAAGAAAAGAAAAGAAAGGAAGAAGGCGCAATGTATTTTGATGGAGTAGATACCACTGCGGATAGACAGGGCGGTACGATTGCGAGAGGAAAGGGCGGCCTTGCAAGAAAAGAAAAAGAAAAAGAAAGAGAAAAAGAAAAGAAAGAAGAAAAGAAAAGAAAGAAAGAAGGCGCAATGTATTGGCGGTATACACTGCTGATTTTTGATGGAGTAGATACCACTGCGGATAGACATGGCGGTACAGACTGTCAGAGGAAGGGGCGCGGCCTTGCAAAACAAAAACAAAAGAACGAGGAAGAAAGATGTAGTGCAGATTTTTTTTTTTAATTACTACTCATATTTGTTTTGTTTAGTTTTAGTTTTTTGTTTGTTTTTTGACACATTACAAGAGTTTATTACATATCTTCTTGAGTGATTGATTTGTGAATAAGGCTGTTTAATCAACGAATGGGATTAGGAAGATGCTATCATACGTACCTTACTTTCTTTCTTTCTCCACTCATAAATGCACTGGGGCGACAAGGATTTACTATCAATTTTTCTGAATTTCTTTCTTCTTTTTTTTCTTTTTTTCTTTCTGAATTCTTTCCTTCTTTCTGGATTTTTTCTTTATTTCTTTCTTTCCATCGTTCTTTCTTTCTTTCTTTTTTTTTTTTTTTTTTTTTTTTTTTTTTTTTTTTTTTTTTTTTTTTTTTTTTTTTTTTT
>BNWK01000450.1 GCA_025998775.1 Alphaproteobacteria bacterium
GGTCATTTCATTAATGATAAAAATAGATGATATTACCCAAAAAAGAAGTCCTTAGCCTTGTCCTTTGCTGTTCCATGTTTCCATATCCTTTTACGCTCCGCCTTGTGCGCAGCATTATCCTTCTACCTTTGATCACTCTCTGCTTTTTTCTTCGCTTTATCATCTTTCCAGTACTATTTCCACTCCTTGCTTCCCATTTGAAGACCCCACCATCTGGGAAAGAATTCACCAGCAACAGTACTTACCCACATTGAAGGCGATAGATGATCAACCCCTTCCCGTTTCTTTTCCTCTTTCACTGCACGATCTGCATTAAAGCCACCAGTAATAAGTTTCTCTACACCAAACAGTCCAAGAGCAACAAACGATCCACGACCAGATAACATTCCAACGAATCCTGAGACCACACCAGTGGCATCACCTGCTATATTCATAGCGTTATCGAACGTCACTTTTCCCTCCTTTTTAGCGTTTGCAATATCGAATCCCAAACTAACCCACTTGTCACAGCACCGACACCACTGAGGATCGCTCCAGCAGCTTTTCCAAATTCACTTGCAGCACCCGCTACTTTCGATACGGCTGAAGGAACTCCAATGCCAATCTTTGTTGCCACATCTGCGGCATCCGATGCGTGTGATACCACAAAATTAGCAGCGCTGAGTCCAGTGTTTACATTACCCAAAGTATCTCATTTGTCCCTTGCGTTGCCATAAACGTTTTGCTTTAGTGTTTGCGTTAGGGATTGATTTGTTGGCGTATATGAAATCATGTTATATGGTAACTCCAATGTGGATTCATTGTAGACTACTTTGGTTTCTTTAGCACTAATTCGACGTCATCATATGGATATTTTCGCTTCAAACTGCTGAGTACCAAATCATTTTTACTATACTGACCAGGCATATTTACCTAAAAATAGACTTCCTTTAGCTCGATCCAGCTAATCGTCTCAGGACCTCAGGATAGTGTTTGTTTAAGGTTTCGTTCCAGCCAGCTGCGATTTCATAAGTGGGTCTCTCTGAAGTACTGAACAAGCAAAATGCGTCAGAAACAATGGCCAAAATTGGGGCGGTGTGATTGTGGTGTTTCTCATTATCCACCGTATCACCCTCAGCATTAAGATAGTAATAAGTATCTCCACCAGTTTTATGTTCAGAATCCTCAATACCCTGTACCTGTGGGCTTCCAGTCAATGTTATAGATTCGTTGCTTGAATTAACGGGATCAGCAAAGAACGCATTAGAGCTCTGGTGTTCGAGATTGAATATCAAGAGGAAATCGGTGTCGTCTTCGCT
>BNWK01000451.1 GCA_025998775.1 Alphaproteobacteria bacterium
GTAAAAATGTAAACATGGATATTTTACACGCATGTGTGTGCATACATGTTGTGTTTGTGTTTGTTTCCCTGTGTGTGTCTGTTTGTTTGCCTCCCTCTGTCTCACGTCAGACCTGCGTGGTGTGACAGAATCCTTTTCTCTTTCAATCGCATCGATCACCCAAGTGCTTCCTCCTCTTCCTGCACTCTCTCTTCTTCTTGTTCCTCTTCTTCCTCGTCTTCTTCCTCCCCCTCCCCCCACCACACTTCCTCTTCTCTCGCCGCCGTTGCTGCTCCAGTCCTTCCGCAGAATTTCGTGTTATTCATCTCCGACGTGAAAATGACACAAACCCACTACGTCTCTGTCGAAGGGGTCGAGGGTCTATGCTGCGGCCTTTATGCGCACATCTGACCACCGACTGGTATATGTTTGTGTTGATATGTGTGCTTGTGTGTGTTTGTATGTGTCTGTATGGGTATGTGTGATCATCATCTTCTTCTGTGTTTGTATGTGTTTGCGTGAGTTAGCACGAGGGGTCAGGAATAGCACGAGGCGGCGCCCGTAAGGGCGCCAAGTCTCTAGTTATCTCTGTGAGAGTCCTTATTTAACTAAGTAGAAAGGGCTTTAGTTAGTTGTAACCGGTAGACAATGTCCATTTTTAAAATAGCATTTATAAGTGCGCATTATTGCCAAACTATCACAAATGTATCGGCATTGAATACTGTTACGGGCACGAGGTGCCGAAAATTCGAATTATCTATAGATCAATCACTTACCTTTGACCAAGAAAAGAATGACAATATTTAGGATTTGTGGCAAACATAAGGTCAACTAGAAGTTTTATCTTTTTATTTTTTTAAAAAACAAACAGCTACTTTTTTTTCAGTCCACTCCTCAATCTTACTTATGGATTATTCTCCTCACCACTTGGTCATTTGGTTGAATGGCGAGTTGGGAGTTGCTCGACAATTATTGTCATGTTATTTGCTTTCTTTGGATATAATTTGATCATTAAATGAAGTTCAAGTTTTTTTTTTTTTTCATAAAGAAAAGGGAAAAATTAGTTGTCTTTGAATGTTATGATGGTATTACTAGGGAATGAGTTTGTGATTCTTTCTGGAATGTATCAGAATATCATCAACATATCTTGGATTAGTGTCTCGTAAAAATTTGAGTTATTTCATCCTCAGGAAAAAAAAATGTGTCCCTCCCATTTAGATTCCATTCAACATGAAAGGACTTTTCACTTGTGACTGAAAAGATGAAAGGCGTTAGTTCCAGAGTGTTTCTTTTACTTCAATATCATGTATTTATTTATT
>BNWK01000452.1 GCA_025998775.1 Alphaproteobacteria bacterium
CGTAAGCAGCTCAAATAAAAGCAAATGGATAACTGGATTATTGGAGACTTACAAAAAAGATTTGAATGAAAAAAATATACAGCCACTTTCGGACGACTACATAAAATTTATTCGATTTGGACAGCATTATGTCGAAAAAAGTGGTGGCATATTGGCATATATTTCCAATAACAGTTTTTTGGATGGTGTAATTCATAGGCAAATGCGAAAGTCATTGCTGGAAACATTCGATGAAATTTACATCGTCGATCTACACGGAAATTACAGAAAGAAAGATACCTGTCCGGATGGCTCAAAAGACGAGAATGTTTTTGATATCATGCAGGGCGTATCCATTAATATTTTTATCCAACGTGACGTTGGATCCGAAAAACAACGTCGCATTAGATTCAAAGAAGGAGACAAAAAAGTAAGCGCCCATGGTGCAACCACCAAAAGCAAAAAAATGGCAAATGTCTATCGCTGCGATTTGTACGGTAGACGGGAAGAAAAATACAGTAAGTTAATCAATAGCGATCTAGAATCGATGGGATTCAAAAAAATCGACTATGAACCTCCCTACTATTTTTTTGTCCCAAAAGATTTTTCTGAAAAAAACGAATACGATAAAGGCTTTGGCATAAAAGATTTATTTGTACTTAATTCAAGTGGAATTCAAACAGGCAGAGATATACTGACAATTAAAAATACTACAGAAGAGATGCGAAAAACAATTGAAGATTTTGCGTTTTTAGAAAAAGAGGAGGCGAGAAAAAAATATAAGCTCAGAAAAGATGGTAGCGACTGGACAATATTGCGAGCACAGCAGGATCTGAAGGATTTTGAACTAGACAAAAATCTAATCCAACCAATTTGCTATAGGCCATTTGATGTATGCTTCACATATTATACAGGTAAAACTGGAGGATTTCATGGGCGTCCACGGCGAGAGATCATGCAGCATATGTTGAATGGGGAAAATTTGGCACTGTTGACACAAAGGGGAGCGGTAGGCAATCAAATAAGCAGCTTGTTTATTTGCGATAAACTATGTGAGGGAGGCGGTATTTGCGTTTTTCCTCTCTATCTCTATTATGATCATGATTTGTCGAGAACGCCCAACTTCCATCCGGAAGCCATCGACAAGTTTGCAGATGGATTAAAACTAAAATTCATTCCGGAAAAAACAAACGAAGCAGATACATTTGCGCCATTGGATGTGCTGGATTACATCTACGCGGTTTTGCATTCGCCAAAATATCGTGAAAAATATCAAGAATTTCTAAAGATTGATTTTCCGAAAGTTCCCTATCCAACC
>BNWK01000453.1 GCA_025998775.1 Alphaproteobacteria bacterium
TAGAAAAAAAATAGGTCAAGAGGAAAAAAAAAGGCAGCATTCTCCTGCAAACAAAGAAATCATCCAATACCGCGGATAGGCAGGAGTGTGCGAGATTGATCAGCCCAATAGAGTACGGTCCTCCTGCCGGTATCGGATCGTACTTCCCAGCCAGCAGATTTGCCATAACCACGCTTCCTCCACGCGAAGGGGCGAACGGGTTTCGCTGCACTGAGTACAAAAAGCAGTTTTGGGAAAGAGAAAAAAAAGGCGAATACAGAAGGAATACAGAATGTGATTCGCCAGCATGACAAATGACAAGTGAGGTACTTGCATGTGTGATCTTTCCAGGAAAAGAATAGTTTAGACTGCGTGACAAAATTTTCATAAAATCAAAGTTACTCTTTAGGTTCTATCTTGATAACTTTGAAACTATCGCTTAAATAGGAGCATGCGGAAATACGGCATGTCGCAATCCTGGTTTCATCGTCCCGCATTGTTCATTCTGGCGATTCATGTGCATATGCATAAATGCTGAACATTCAAATCGCAAACGGAAACAGATAGAAAGGGAAACAAAAACCCATCATCTCATACAAGACTACTCCGGTTGAGAATACATCAACTGAAAATGAATACCTGAAGAAACAGAACTGTTAATGAACATCAAAATACAATAAACCCAACTCAGAAGTAAAGTCTTAACTCAGTGGGCAAACAATCAATCAAAGACAACAATCAAACTCAGTAGGCAAACAATTAATCAAAGACAATAATCAAAATCAGAACGCAACAATTAAGTAATCAAAAACAAAGTCAAACCACCAAAGCAAACAATGTCTGAGATGACTTTGCCCAGATACACCGTCAGTGCAGTGTTGCTGGGGAACTCGTACATGGGGCCATTGGGAGTGTTTGTGACCGTATGCTTTTTTTTTGTTGACAGGAAGTCCATCGGAATAATATTCCGATCACAATGTTGTGTGCATAGACGAGAAGCAAATAAAAAATTTTATGGTCTAAAAAACGATCATGAAAATTCTCTCTACATGGTAATGATGTACATTTTTCCAGTTAGAATAAAGTAAGCAACAAGTAGTCTCTCAAAAGAAAAAGAAACTTTCTGCTCCTCGGACATTTTCTGCCTCTAAATAAATTAAATTCAGATAATCAAACAAACGATTGGAAAAACCTGAAGCGCTACAACCCATCAACTTTACCAAGGAATCCTTAGTAAGGATAGCAGGTTTTGATCATTTTATAAACGCTTAGTTCACATACTTTCTTATTTTTGTTAATCTCATTGTCCAATCTC
>BNWK01000454.1 GCA_025998775.1 Alphaproteobacteria bacterium
CAGGAAGGTTGTTGTGCCACACATAGTTTCAAAAACCCCAACACTTCAGACAACAGTTGGAGAGCGCTACAGCTTTTTTACTGATAAGGATGATTGGTTGAAAAATCGCAATTTCCAAAACATGTTGATGGCAATATGGACACGAACTGAGAAGGCAAACCCTGATTACTTTTACACATTAATTCAGAAAGCCACAATTGGTGGTAAGACATTCTTACAATATGCTGCACATGTTGCACCAGCAGGTGTCACAATCAATCCATCAAACGGAGCCGCGACTGATACTGCAGTTACTGCTATAAACACTGGCAGAACCAAGTACCGTGATTCTCACTCAAGAAAGAATATCAGAAATCTTTATGCTACTGATCTTGACTACATGGTTGGTGAACAGTCATATGCAAAGACACATGGTGCACCCAAGACACTGACGGAAAGAGCAGCAATGAATGCTGGAGCAACACCGAAAGAGGCAAAAGCAATCGTCACCGCTCTTGCTGCTACTGGTGGAGACACTTATGCTGCACTTGATGCTGGTATGAATGCTGAAGGAGGGTCAGCATCGGAGATATCACCTGCTACGACAGCAGCCGCGCAGGCGCAACAATCACTACCACAATCATCATCATCATCATCGTCATCAGAATCACTACCACCACAATCGCAATCACAATTAGCACAATCATTATTTGGCGGCACCCCTACTCCTGTTCGTAGGAATAACCCTGATGGCCTTTTTAGTACTGGTCTTAGTACTTTTAATAGTAACCCTAACCTTTTTAGCTTTCCTAGTCAACCTAGTCAACCTAGTCAACCGAGCGGTTTTAGTAATGATAGCATTTTTGGTAGTAGTAGTAGTAGTAGTAGTCTTCCTACTGGCAGCGTTTTTGATACTTTTAATAGTAGTATTGGTGGTAATGGTGATGGCAATAGTTAAACTACGAAAATAAAATTCAAACTTTTTTTTATTTTTATTCTGTGTATTCATCCTCGTCATACACTTCTTCAATCACAGGTTGTCTCCTTCTCGGTACCATCTGCATGCTACCACCGCCTGAACGTCGCCTACGTGGTGGTGGCTGATCATATTCATCATACTCCTCTTGATATTGTCAATACTGTTATCATCTTTTGTTCTTTATCATTTGCTCTGAACCACGACGGCAACTGTGTTTTAAGTTATGAAGTAACCAAATACTTCTGGATTGAAGACATTTTTTTTACGGTTTAAAAAGTAATTTAATGGCTGGAGTACAGGCTAAGAAAAAAAACAGCAGGAAAATCTTCAGGC
>BNWK01000455.1 GCA_025998775.1 Alphaproteobacteria bacterium
ATCGATATCTCAACACAAAGGGAGGAAAATGCGAAAAGGCTGAAAGCAAGAAAGGGTGAATTACTCGCAAAATTAGTGAGGACTTATCAAAGTGCTAACCGAGCTGATACTGGATTAATGAAATATTCAATGAGTAATAAGGCGGAGCACACAGGAAGCTATTTAGAGAGAATCGAAGCATTTCAAAAATACCAAAACAAATGGATAACGTTTCATTAAAGTCACCTTCTGATATCTCTGCTGTTATTTTTTTATTTTTTATCTGATTTAAAAGACTATGCAGAACAACTTGCACAAGATTTTAGCTTTAAACGAAGTTGGATCCGTCAACCAGTTGCTTCAGAAGTTCGACCCCAAATTGGGTGTAGTTGAGGGAATTGGCAAATATAGTTATCTCAGTGTAGAGAGTACATCACCAAAACCATACACACAGCCCACTGAAATCACCATTCCACTCACAAACTCTAATGTGGACGTTGTTGAATTCCACAGATCATTCTTCACACTCTGGCTTAATGTATGGCTCAATGTTTGGGTTCCTGATAACAATTTTGATGCATTTTTCCTTGATGTCGGAGGTGGCTATAATGACATCGTTACCAAATACATAGAAGAACTCGATCTGTTATTCGTTGGATTTAAGAACGCAACTGATTGCATTGGTTCTTACAAATTACAACACAACGGGGTGGATATTGGTACCACGATGCAGAACCGCGCAACGATTGAATCATTTCTGTACAATCAAATGAAACCACAAATAGAGAAATCGAATAAACATGGCTCGTATTCACTATGGGAAGACGTTGTAAAAGGCGACGAAAGCGTTTGTGGAATATACCTAACGTATGCCGAGCTGAAAAAAGATATATCTGTGACCTTCGGTAACGTATCATGGATGTCGTCCTCTCGGAATTCCATACCCCCCTCGATAATGCCTAAAACCTACTGCTTTTCACCAAATATCCCATGAGTCTTCACAGAAGACACCAAATATCAAACTGACGCTTTTCCATACCCACCTCGATTTCGCTAAAAGTTTATGTACATCACTTGACCATTTTTCGACGTTTTTCAGTCACTTTTCACCAAAAATCGACCCTCATGGAAAAGAGCCAACTTTTTTTCGACCATTCTGCCAAAAGAGCCAACTTTCGAAATGACCAAAATACGCACTCATGGAAAAGAGCCAACTTTTTTTTCGATGTTTTCACTAAGAAAAATGGTAAAAACACCCACTCATGGAAAACCACAACACTCTCAAAATTGTTAAACTACACTGAAAAATACT
>BNWK01000456.1 GCA_025998775.1 Alphaproteobacteria bacterium
GTGTATACTTGGAGCTTGGCTACATATCTGAGCATCTTTGCCATCTTCAAAAACAAGTGTTTGATGAATATCGAAGGATACATTTAAGAATTCGATCGGTTTTTATCCTCCCTTTGAATGTCTGTCTGGACTTACAGAATATCGACTTTCCCATGGAGCGCAGCGGTAAGATGGGTTTTTGTGCTTTTGGGAGAGTTCACATGACTTATATTGCTATGTTTTCTAGCCTCGATAACTGGTCGGAAGGATATTTTGATGATTGTGATTTTTTTTTCTTTGAGGACTGCCCTTAGTTTGTTCTTTATTTTCTGAGTGTTGCATAGATTTTTCTTCATTCCCTCACCCAACCCCATCTTCTATTGTCTTGTTTGGATGTTTTGTCTGTGTGTCTTTGAATGGAATTAACGATATTTTCATACTTTTTTTTTAGTTCTTATAGGCACTGCCCTTCATATTTTCAGTCAGTTTGGAGGTGTGTATCACTCTGTGCTTGTTTTTATTCTCTTCAATTGTCTTCTCTTGTCTTGTTTTGAATAGTCTTTCACTTGAACTCTGTCCATTTCATCCTCCCGCGCCTCTGTGTTTATCTGTTTTGTACGTATGTATGGGAAGTGAATATAGGCATTCGACAGGGGAGGGATAGGAGATAATATGGGAGAAAAATGGTGGCGGACGAACAACATCACAGTCCGGTGGAGGGGTGAGGGTATAGGGCTTGTATAAGGGTATGTGTGTGTGTGTGTGTGTGTGTGTGTGTTTTGATGTGTGTGTGGTATTTGTGTTAGTCTGTGTGTGTGTCCTGTTTCTTCCTTCCTTCCTTCCTTTCTTCCTTCCTTCCTTTCTTCCTTCCTTCCTTCCTTCCTTCCTTCCTTCCTTTCTTCCTTCCTTCCTTCCTTCCTTCCTACCTTCCTTTCTTCCTTCCTTCCTTCCTTCCTACCTTCCTTCCTTCCTTCCTTTCTCCTTTCTTACCTTCATCTTTTCCTTCCTTCCTTCCTTCCATCCATGTGGCTAATTTATTTTTTATTCGTCATTATGTCTGTCTTTCTTTTTTTTTTTCTTTTTTCCCCCTCTCTTCCACTTTGTACACAGGCCCATGCATACATGCCTGCACACGGTCATAAGTCGCTGTGGCCTCCCCTTCCTTCATACCCCAAACGCACTCGTCTGCACACTCGCCGAACCCCGTACAACGATTCGGCTGGACCCTGCGCTTCGCCATCACCTGCGGTTCGTCGTCGCGTGGAAGCCTCAGGCATCCCCACCCTCATCGTCCCCACACACCCACC
>BNWK01000457.1 GCA_025998775.1 Alphaproteobacteria bacterium
GCCAAAGCTATTTATCAACTCAAAATCAACGGTCTCTGGCATCGATCCGAAATGACAAAAAAAACTCAAGGAATCTTTAAGAAAATTGACGTAGGCGACCTAACTTGATGCGGAGTTAGGGATTAAAAGGGCTGGGATTTCACCGAATTCGCGGCACACCAAAGTCATTGAGAAGCGCATTATCATGGTATGGATTTACGGACGTTTTCATCGAGGAAGAATCTCCTGGAACGCATTTTGCGGAATTTCAAATTGGTCTGAATGAAGTCCCAAATGGTTTTGGAGTTGACGCAATCGTTTCAGTTGCAGAGCTTGCTGCGCCTTTGCGATCTCGACTTAGCCGTATGTATAATGCACTATACGATGTACGCCGGTTCGTGTTGGACGGATCGAAATTCGGAGATTTTTTGTCGGATGATTCTGGAGTTCGGTTGCAGGACGGCGAACCAAAGCTATCTTTTGGCCGGCAAAATTTTGATATTGCACAACTGCCTGAGGTTGTACTTGAGCAACACAACCTCCGAGAGCATTTTAACGCAGCAAAAAATATCGATACATATAGATTGGATTTTGCAAATCTTGACGATGCTCCAACAGACGCTGTCAATCGCGGCAGCGTTTTGGTGCATGTGAGATATGCTTGGAACACGGAATCATTTGAAATTTTTCCAGGAGAATTGCTGCGACCGAATATTTTTGCAAAAGCGTTAGTTGTGCTTTCGGAGTCGGTTTTCGGAAATACCAACTCGTGTCTATCTGGAGGCTACGAAAAAATTATCGAAGAGCTATTTGTCCTTTCGTTCAGTTTGCTTTCGGAAAATAAAAATACCGTAGAAAAAGTATTGGTCGAAGAGAGATTTTTTCGAGAAAAATTGTCTTTGCTTTCAATCGCTTGCGACGATTTTGTTCTGACATCGGTTCGTAATAGAAATTACGTTGTTGCGTTTGATGATTATGACACAAACGCAAATGGCGTATTTCTTCGAGATCACGCTGAGATGGTCGCATATCCAGGAGCCAATATTTGGCATGATCATCGCCATTTTTGTGTGCCTTGGAATGTGCAAAATAATTACGTCAAAATATCCAGCAACTAATCAACTGCTTTAGACTTTTTTCTCTCAACACTGAATAAAGAATATAGAGACCGTAAATTGGGATTTTCGAATGGCGATATTAACACAATCAGGACGAGCGGCGATTGCACAGAGCGTGAAAGATCAGGTGATTCACATAGCCTGGGGGCAAGGTGACGCAGATTCGGATGATTCAATTGGTTCC
>BNWK01000458.1 GCA_025998775.1 Alphaproteobacteria bacterium
AGCTTTTTCATGTTGTGTGTGTTATTCTATGCCAATGCAGCTTTCTTGGTTTGAGCTCCGCTTCGAGAAGCTGTTCCGTCGTGTGGATCGTTTCTTCACCTTCGAGAAATGGTTTCGCTACCTCAACAGCCGCGCGGATTATGGAAACTTCGTAAAGTGGCTGAACAACGTCGTGGATTTTCACCCGGGGTCCATCCTGTCTGCTCCGTTCACTGCTCCTTCCATGGCAAATACGCAGATATCATCATCATCATCATCGTCACCATTGCTGTCATCTTCTGCCACTGCATATGCTTCAATAAACAATCCCGAACATCCTTTTTCTTCGTCTCATTTTTCTTCTCCTTTTTCTTCTTCTTCTTCTACTTCTTCCTCCTCCTCCTTTTCCTCCTCTTCCTCCTCATCCTCTTCCCCCTCCTCCTCCTCATCTTCTTCTTTTTCCTCCTCCCCTTCATCATCCACCTCATCCTCCTCCTCTTTCTCATCCTCTCCATTTTCTATGGTCCCCACTTCTTCCAATCCTGCTGTGCTCCCGAATGCTGCACCACGCGCCTTTTCGCCCCTTGCTGCTGCTGCTGTACACAGACACCCGCCGCTCCTCCTTCAAAGGGCGGCGAAACCGCTCCTTCCCCTCGTGTACGCAGGGTGGAAGGACCACATGTTGGTGAAGCCCTCTCAGAAGATGCAGATCTTTCTGCCACCCTTCAAGTTCCTGCCCTTCTCATCCTCTTCGCTGTCGCAGGAGCTGTCGCATGTGCTGTACCCGTCCATCTCGTACAGCGTGTCCGTCGCCACCGACCAGCCCTTCCGCTCCGTCGATCAGCTCGTGGCGCGCGAGCGGCTGAAGAAGATCCTGCGCAACCGCATCATCCGCGACATCGACACTGAGTTCCGCGAGGCGCAGGCGCAAGCGCAGGCACACGCACACGGCGGCCCCAAGCGCCGTAGCCGGATGGGGCAGCTGCGGGAGAAGTTTCGTATTCACCACTACTACTACAACAACAACCCCGCTACACAGCGGCTGCCCTCGGCCGAGGAGGAGGAGGAGCTGCTGTTCAACTCCCCGGGGGTGGTTGTAACGGCGGTGGGGCGCAACATCCCGTCCTCGCTGGCGCAGTTTTTGCGCGGGCTGATCTTCTACAGCGAGATACATCCGCATGTGGCGCAGGCCCGTACATACTCCAACGTGAATGACCGGCTGAACATGTATCTGAACCAGCTGCTACTGCTGCGCAGCGACCACCGCGATGCGCGGTCCGAAGCAGAGAGGGAGGGTATGGG
>BNWK01000460.1 GCA_025998775.1 Alphaproteobacteria bacterium
AGGCGGGGGGTGCGGTCCAGGGTAAGGGTGAGGCCCAGGGCGTGGGCGTAAAGAAGGCTCAGGAAGCGGGGAGGAGAAGAAGAGGGGAGCACGAGAAGAATGTGAGTGGTGGTGTGGAGAATTGTGGATGTGTGCATCTGAATTTGAGTGTATGTGCTTACTCGCGTTGTTGTCATCATGCGTCTTATTATCTGCTGGGTTGCTGTTGTCATTATTATTTACACCCTCTATGTTGTTTATATTTTCTTTAGTATTCTCTATGTTGCTGTTATTATTAATATGCTGCTCATTATTATTATTGTCCTTCTCATGAATTGGTTCATCGTCTTCACTTTCTTCTTGGTTTTCATCCTGTTTGTTTGGAACAATGACACCATCTTCATTCATCATATTTCGAATTGATTTTTTGTTAACTATACTTCCATCATCATCATCATCATCATCATCATCATCATCACCATCATTATTAGCATTATTTTCACCTTCCATTTGCACCTCACCAACACCTTCTTCGTGTGCAATATTCATATCACCAGCATCACCATAATCACCAATAAGTTGAGATATATCCTCCATATCTTCCTTTTCTTCTGTACCGCTGCTTTCATCTTGAACAGCAACTCCCTCGTCGTGACTGCTTTCATCACCATCATCATCTTCATCTTGATTATCATCTACATGAAGAAGTTCATAATAGTCTTCATCATCCTCTTCTTCGTCATCATCTTCATCATCCATCACTGTATATGACTGTAGAATAATATATCACTAAAAGAAAGCAAATAGAGAGACAAACTCTATGAAAAGTCGGAAACAAATATGAAGAGAGAGATTAACATAACAGTATGAAATCAGTACTTCTACAGAAGTGAGATAGAGAATGATGGTTTTTTTTCCAATATCAACATAAATCTTTAAAAACTCTGGATAAACCCAATCAAATAATGAAATATAAAAGCCAAACCATCACAAGCAAAAAAAAAAAGAAGATCTTTGAATATGATTTTTTGGTATCTGAAAAAAAGTCGAAAGGAAAGTATTCACACGTTATGAATAACTCTGTAAAACACAAAGAAACCTGATCGATGGCTTGAAAGGATGAAATCAGACCTAAATTGTTTCTCACTAGTTGCACGTATTTTCTTCACCGCATTTGAAGGCCACGAGACCCCCTTCTCCCACCCGGACGGAATTTCCAAAATCCAGAAAGCAATGCTTTGAGTGATTCACCAGCAAATTCTAAAAAAACAAAAATTCTGAAGTGCAAGAGATTTTTA
>BNWK01000461.1 GCA_025998775.1 Alphaproteobacteria bacterium
TTCTTTTTGTTCTCATATCTTCTGATATCTCTGTTGTATTCATGACATTTTGGGCAAATAGCAATGTGAGTTAATTTCTGAACATCGCCAACGAAATTCGAATGTGTGAAACCTTTCTTCTCCAAAGTTAATTTCAGACTCAGTGTTTTAACTTTATCGTCTTGTACATCACATTTATAAAAATCTCCTTGACCAAAAATCTCTTCGCCCTTCTTAAATCCATTACCTTTGAGGATGTAGGTTTTAATATTAATGTGAAAGGTATTACATAGTCTCTTCATGTCGTTGACAGATGCGAAGTTGAACCCTCTATATGCTAATAGTATCTTCCGAACCTCTCTCGTATTCGTTGGTTTTTCCTTACCTAAGAATTGGAAGAAGTAGTCAGTTGCTAACGAGATTCTCTTGCAATTACTCATTGTTTCAGGATAAAATAGGAAGGTTAGAGCAATGAAAACACATATTGCGAAGTCACATGTTATTCCATACTCTGATTTACCGACAAGTTGAATGTGATAAAAGCAAAGCATTATAGAATAAACACAGGTGATTCTCGTCTTTGTGTCTTTCAAACCTCTTTCAGCAAGTTCACCAATTTGACTGATTACATGCTCAGAGAACAGTTTTGCAGATTCTCTATCGTTGATCAGCATAGGAGTTCTGTGCTTGAATGAGTTTTCGAAAGAAGCTGGACGTGCCTCATAGGTATATTCATCCTCTTTACTTCCTTTCGTTTGCATAATTACTCCGAAAGCAACGTTAGCCTTCACGACATTCTTGTCACAGCAATCCTTATCTTCCCAAAACGATATTACTTGATCTGTAAGAGCTTTCGTAGTTGTAAAGTCGAGAACGAGATATGTCGTGTATGTTCCCTTATTCAATTCCATTCGTGTCAGTTGACCTCTACCGAAATCTATTTGTTTGTGCTGTTGCGCAAGTTCAATGTTACGATCTCTTTCGGGCACGTCTTCAACAATCCATATGTTATTGTCACGCATGTCTAATTCACCGTTATAATGTCTCTCGTTGTACTTCTCGACAACTGAAATCTCTTTCTTGTCTTCATCAGTTAACACGTAATTTTTGTTTTCAATGATGACAAACTGATTCTCAGGTATCTCTTGCGCAGATTCTTTAGGTATTTCTTGATGTTCCTCAGGATGATTGTCTTCCTGATCGTTATTATCATCGAATTTCACAACTGCTTTCTTTTTAACTTCCTCCAACTTTTCTTTCAATTCTTCAATATTCTCTTCAATCTCTTTCGCCTTT
>BNWK01000462.1 GCA_025998775.1 Alphaproteobacteria bacterium
CGGGTGTGAGTTTACAGTTTGAGCCTTTATTTTCAATTGGGATGAGACCATCATAAATAATTTTCTCCACTTGGTTCTTTGGTATCTCCTGTTCTTCTTCAGGACGCTTTCCAGTCTCGTCATTGTTGTCAGTGAATTTCTTTAGTAAAGTAATATTGAAATGTTTTATTTTTTCTTTTGCTTCCTCAAGTGCTTTTTCAAGTTCAGCATGTTTTTCTTTCGCTTCTTCACTCAACGCTTTACCGATAATTCTTTGTTTTGTTGCATTCTTTTTCTCTTTATGCTTTTCTAATTTTTCCTTGAATTCCTTTTCAATTTCCTCTTTTCTGTGTAAAATGAAATCTCTCTTGTCTTTGTATTCCTGTTCACGTTTTTCTTTCTGTTGTTCTTTCGCGTCTACCTTTTCTCTATATTCTTTATCTGCTGCCTTTATCGCACTATCTCTTTTATCTTTGAGTTTGGTATCACTTTCTTTCTTTCCCCTTACTGTGTGTGTTACTTTCGGATTCTGATCGTACGCTTTTCTTCCTTCCTCATATTCTTTGTTAGCCTTCGTAATAGCTCTTTCTAACTTTTTCTTCGCTTTAGTGATTTCTTCCCCATTGGGAGCGTCTGTTTTTCTCAATTCCTGCTCAACATTTTTTAGCTCTTCTTCTATTGCTTTTTCATCCTCCTCCAGTTGTTTCTTCTCTGCTTCTTCGTCAAATTCTTCCTCAGGTTGTACCTTGAGATCATCATCAAAATCCAACACAACGTCATCAAACACCGAAACATTTCTTGGATCCACCCAAACGTAGTCATTATTATCTAACAGTTTCCAGTCACGCATTCCCTCGATAACAATCTTATTAAGAGGAGGAGTTCTCGGAACCTTCTTCGGTTTCTCCATGTCGAGTTCTAAACCCTCTTCTGAAACCTCTCTTCTTCGCTTTTCCTGCTCAAATGGTTTGATCTCGAATTCTTCCGCTGCAGGGGGTGATGCTGGTGAAGGAGGAGTAGCTGGAGCTGTGGGACGCACTGATACTGGTCTATTCGACTCCGCTGTTGGCTCGTTAAGCTCATCAACATCAATGACAAGATCATCGTTTTCAAGTCCGGGGTAGGTCGCGATGGTGGAAATAATTTCGGAATTTTTTCTGATGGCTTGATCTTTTTCGTTTTCTCTTTGACAGGTACAAGAAATTCACCAGATACAGGCAGGGGGTTAAGCGTTGCTTTCTTTGCTGGTTCATCCTCGCTCCAAAAAGGCAAGAAACTATAACGTGAATATGA
>BNWK01000463.1 GCA_025998775.1 Alphaproteobacteria bacterium
CTCATATTTTCAAAGTAACATTCAAACCAGAAATCTGAACCCAATGAAATATTCGTTGTTTTGACCACCAATACGCAGGATTCGTCATTCCAATGATCTATGCGGGAAGAAGAAGAAAGAAGAAGAATAAAAAGTGTGACAAACACTTTTCGTCTTTGTTTTGTCTCCTTTTAATTTTAGAAGTTTCATGATGATATCACGATTTAGATCTACAAGTCCATTCAACATATTATAATACATTTCTTCGCATTCATCAATTATAATTTTTTCAATAACAACTGTTTTATCAATCAATTCTTTCATTTTTTTCAATTCAGAATTCAAGTTTTCCAAAATACAAGTGATATTTACTTTTTTGGTGTTGAGTTTTTCAATTTGCTTTCTTGTAATCTCCAACTGTTTCAATTGAATTTCATGAATTTCCTCCATGTTCTTCATCTCACGCTCCACGTTAATCAAACGATCGGAATTAACATTCACCTCATTCTTCAGACACTCCATGACTTTCTCATTCTTTTGAACAGTATCAATCACTGAATAATAAACCATTAAAAAACTTTCAGGAACACTTCAAATAATTCGGAATGATGAAAAAATTCGGAATGATGGGAACTTAAAATTAAATTCACTTCTCTGAGTTTTTTGAGATTTTCTGAGGATTGGTGTAGGTGTCTTTCTGTTGGCCTCTTCTTCATTCATGTTCTTTTTACGGAGACAACGAGGTAATGCTGCTTATAGTCAGGTGCAGGGGCCGCTCAGTTCACCATTTTTTTTATTCCTCGCTTACCTTGCGCGATTTCTGCCGGTTTCTTTCGACATAGCCGATATTTTATTGCGGGTTGCTCTGCGAGAAGAATTTGGCATGTAGCATGTGGCAATTGTTTAGCAGGAGTGTAGCCAACCTCGACGAAGTAGTGTTTGGATGTGTCTGTTTGCACTCCTACTCACACCGTGAGAGCGAGCGTTCACAGAGGAGAAAGAGTGTGTGGTCTTCTTCTGTTCGTGCCACGATGCAGATTCTGTGTGTGGACGGATGACTCCGCAGCTTTTGAGAACACCAGAGAAAGGAGAGAGTCTCTGTAGTGTTTTTGGTTATTTTTTTTTTGTGCAACCTCTCTTTGCCTGTGGTTTTGGCACGGTCTGTTGGCAGGTACTCGTATGTGTCACAGTATAGATCCTGCGTGCTATGCATATATTATGCATCTGTGAAACGGAAGTCTGTGGAGAGAATGCTATTCTGCAGAAAACACAAGTTCTCCTCGGTATTGTAG
>BNWK01000464.1 GCA_025998775.1 Alphaproteobacteria bacterium
CTTTATATGAAGTGATGTATTCGTATAAATCAATTCCCATCGTTATCGGAGTTTCTTTCATGATCTTTTTACAACTCTTTAAATTCATTCCACTTTCCATTGCGAGTTCATCGGCGAGTGCATCAAAGTCAGTGAGATAAATCCCTTTGTATTCGGATAACCTTGCTTTCGGATGGAAAATTTCTATCGACATATCTAAAAAAAGTGCAAGAAGCCGGAGTGATTGAACAGGAACTTTCAACACTAATGCTAAGTTAACGTTGTAGTCTTTCAAGTCAAGAACGGTTTTATCATTATCGAAAACAATAAATCTTTCAGTTCCGACGTATTCAGAGTTATTCCAAACAGTAAACGGAGCAAATTTCCTTTTCGCCTTTTCATCAAAGCCTTCAGTGGGTGTATCAGTAATGTCATAAACGATTTTCACTATTGACCTTTTCATCCGGGAAGGTTAACGTTTACCAAATTACCAATGATCTGTTTATAAATTTTTCTAGTGGTTATTCATTAGTTGTTGGTAATTATGTCTCAGTGGATAAAAATAGATTACCTCTCACTTCACGGAGAAATTAATGAGTGTGATTTATTTTTCGACGCGAACACTCTTTACGCTGATGGAGATTCCTTCACTGACCCGTTGAGTTTGCCAAATATTGCTGTCAGATATCAGCCTGGTGTGATGGTGATCCAAACCAAAAAACGGAACGAAAATGGTTGGTATATTGATTGTCCTTGGAGTCCGACAGAAAAGATTTACTACATCACGTTAAAGACTGAACTGCGAACGAGATATCCGACTTGCGTTAAGAAGTACAGACAACCGATAGTGATCCCAGAGGTGTCCTCGTACTTGACTAACAAAGAGCAGCTCGAAACTGAAATCCTCCTTGTTCTGAAAAAGATTTTTGAAAGAATTGTTGAAGAGTAAATAATTATTTTTTTTGTTCGTATTTATTTCACTTCACTTAAATAATTGGTCCCTCTTTGATCCACTCTAAAATAATACCCCAAGCATGTGCTTCGTTATCGTCAGTCAAACTCATCGGTGCAAGGGTATTTTCAAGTGTTTCAATTTCAGTTTCCGAGCTTGCACCAAATTTCAACGAAGCCATTTGTGAAACTAACGAATCTTTGTCTGTTCCCAAACCTACAGCGGTATTCACGTTTCCATCACATTTTGGACCTGGTATCGTTGTATAAGCTTTTACAGCTGTGTATTTCGAATTCGTTCCGAACGTGGCCTTCTCGTAATTTTCAACACTTGTAAC
>BNWK01000465.1 GCA_025998775.1 Alphaproteobacteria bacterium
CAGTACTGCCTTGATATGTTCTTTCAATTGAATATCCTCAAACCTTTGATACCATCGTATAACTTGTTGAGGCTACTATACAACTTATCTCATCAAAAGTTCAAATTATTTTTACACAGATCCTTATAAAGGGCGACCGGTATTTACAAGCGCTTGAAAACAAAACTTTTTATCCGTTTTTACTAAAATCTAATCCATGGTTCGCGTTATTAATTCAATTAATTTTTCAACGCCGCTCTCGATGTCATCGTTGTTTTCAACGGCAAAGTGAGAGATTTTTTCGAGCACAGGTAAATCTGTTGCATATTTCTCAACTACTTTTTCGCTCATATTTATTTCCGTTCCTGGAAGTGGTTCGCCATTTTCATCGATTGCAACCATAATCATTCTTCTTTTTCCAAGCGCGGCAGCGCGAGCAAGTTCTATGTTGCGTTTAATGTGAATAACAATGCCTATTTTCGGTAGTATGTCACAAAGCCCGCCATCAACCGGAAGTATAGCGCCTGTTGCAATAATTGCATCTTCGTCTTTTTGAACAATTTCAAACAAAACCGCTTCTTGGGCTGCAACAACCTGACAGGCAGACGATAGAGTGAAAAAGTTAGAACGCTTAAGTTTCATTTTATCGACCGAGAGCTTGTCCGTATCATAAAAAGGCAGCTTTAATGCTTCTGCGGCGCGTTTTCCGAGCGTTGATTTTCCAGCGTTTGGTATACCAACTAAAATATATTTCATCATCGCTCCAAAATCCCATTAAAAATTTTTACACATCACCTGCTCTCGTAAAATACAGCAAATTATAATCAAACGATAACGTTCTTGAAAATATAACTCATGCAAGAAGCATGGCTTTTTAGTTCTCCACGCTGAATGTTGAAATTTCAATAAAACGTCTGCAAACAATTAACACACGAAAACGCTGCAACTTGAACGTTGTCTTCCGAGAACTAAAAAGCCCTGGCAAGAAGGCGGTATTCTAGTTTTTTCTTCTGTTTGTCTTCAGAATGATCTACAATCAATGCGATATCACAATTTCTAATGTACACTAATGTCGGCATCACAACCAGCTCCAAAATGGCAAAAAATATGCATTTTTTAAGTTCGTTTTTTGTAGGCAACTGCTATCAGTCGCTATTTTTTAAGCCCTAACTCCGCATCAAGTTAGGTCGCCTACGTCAATTTTCTTAAAGATTCCTTGAGTTTTTTTTGTCATTTCGGATCGATGCCAGAGACCGTTGATTTTGAGTTGATAAATAGCTTTGGC
>BNWK01000466.1 GCA_025998775.1 Alphaproteobacteria bacterium
ATTGACCAAATTGTCCCAAGCGAACAACAAAAAATCACTCAAAAACGACTGGCTTTAACGGGGATCATTGACGAAAAACACCTTCGAAATCGTATTCGATTTTCACCAACGTTGTCGTTTGCGATCTCATGAAATCGCTTTGAAAAATAAGTTGAGATCATTTAACAAGGTCTCTGAGTAGCATTTCCCTGCTGTACTGCATTCCTGTCATCATGTTGTTTTGTTCTTCTGAAGTCGCAGAACTTTGCATTGATCTCTGCGTTTCACCACCTTGTTTAACGTAATTCCTTGCATAGATTTTGTCTACTTTCTCGCTAATTTCTTCAAGTTTGTCACTGATGATCTCGTCTCTTTCTTCAAGTTTCTCATCAATTTCCTCCATTAACTTAAACCGATATTGCACGTCGTTTATCTCTGATTTTATCTCAGCAAGCTCTTCATTCATCAGCTCTTGTCGATCTTCAATTTCGTTAATGCTTTCTAACATTGATTTTATGAAAATCATCAACTTTGAATCATCAGTGTCATTCTCCTTACCTTTTCCATCTTGATAGAGTGTGTGAATAAGCTTTTGTGTTAACGTTTGTGCTTGCTTTTGAGTTTCCTCTCTTGCCATTTGCTCTGCGTGTGTCAGTGCGAGAGATTGAATTAACTCTTCCAACGATGGTTGTCTAATGCTCTCCCGTTGTGCTTCTTCCCTTTCTTGTCTCTCACGTATTTGCATTTCTTCTCTTAATCTCTGTTCGCGTTTTTGCTCTTCCTCCTTCATCTTCAACTCTCTTCCCTCTCGTTCTTTTCTCAGTCGTTTTCGTTGTCGTTCAACTTCTCTTTCATTTTTTCTCATCTTCCTTTCTTGCTAACGCGTTCATCAAAGATTCTGAAATTGTCTTCGCTTGCGCATCTGCTTCAGCTTGAGCTAACTGCTGTGCATGAGCTTGTGCAAGTGATAACACTTGATCTCTGATACTTGGCTTTTGTGAAGGAGTTTGTGAAGGAATTTGTACTCCTGACGTCGTAGAGCTGCGCATTGAAGGAATTTGTGAAGGATTTTGTGAAAGAGTTTGTGAAGGAATTTGTGAAGGTGTTTGCGAATTGTCTTCTTCCTCCTTTCAGTAGAACATTCAGTGGTAATCGTGACGGTCGTGTCTCTGTGATTTCTCTCGGATGTTCCTCGCTGTTACTCGTTGGTTTGGATACATAGTCTTTCTCAAGATATAGTACGTTATTTCTTTTCACGTATTTGTAGCCTGGGACTTGATATCC
>BNWK01000467.1 GCA_025998775.1 Alphaproteobacteria bacterium
CACGCATACACAACTCATATGAGCATATACTCACACACACACATACACACATATACACACACATGCGTGGATACTTCGGTGTGCTGCAGCAGCTTCTCGATTTGCTGGAGACACACACACACGCATGTTAACACAGGGACGAATACAAACAAACCTTGATATCATCTCTCGCCGCCACTGAATACGAGACCCACATCATCTTCTAAAACATCCTGATATACACACACGCTCGTACATTCACACCAGTGCAGGGGGTCGGCAGCATCAGGAGCGGCGTCTTTTCGCACCGTCACCGGGATGCATTAACAGATGCGGAGCTTCCCTTCGTTCGTCCTCTGGCGGTACGTCACCCTCCTCTGTCCGGCCTGCACACAAACACACACGCACATATATACACCCACACACACCTCTCGAGAATGTTCTGCTGGCACATGCCTAACACCTGCAGCTGGCTGTTCGCATCGCTTCCACCATCGACTGGAATTAAGTTCTAAATGCCACATAACATCTGCATGTCCCGCACGTCAATCAGCCACCGCCGAAAGTCGCCGCAATCTTCTCAACATTTCGCTGATTTTTCGGCTTGATTCTTAATCTACTCACAGTCCTTCTTCGCCATCGCAGCGGGAGTCACAGTGTTCACCTCTTTACGAAAATGGTTAATCCAGCCAGATCCATTATCGGCGCGATTTTCACTCGCCGCATACGCCAGGAACGATTCCGGCGACACCCCTGTGGCACATACAGTGCGAGTGGAATCCCTGATGTCTTTATTAGACACATTATACTTAATTATTAATCCGCTTGCACGATTAGTAGTAGGAGGGGAGTATATGTGTTCGTGTTGCTTGTCTTCAAAAAGAGCTTAGTGGAAGCTCTTTTTGAAGCATTGGTCTGTGACTGAGAAGAAGAAAGAAGAGAAGGAGTGTGATTCAGAGTGACCGAGGGAGTGAGTGTGTAAGTGAATAAGTGGAGAAAAGGATAGGAGTAAAAAAGAACAAGAGAGGGTGAGATATACGGAGAGGGAGACGGAGAGATAGATAGACAGACAGAGAGAGAGACAAAGAGAGAAAGGAAGTTAGAGAAAGAGAAACGAGAGAGAGAAAGAAAGAGAGTGAGAGTGAGAGGTAGAAAGGGAAAAAAGAGAGGCAGGGATGATTATGACACGTTAACAAACTACCTTAGTTTTCTTTGGTTTTCCCCATTCAGTTGGAGAAGACGAAACAAAATATAAAGGAAAAAGAGAAGGGAAGTGGAAGAG
>BNWK01000468.1 GCA_025998775.1 Alphaproteobacteria bacterium
AGTGTGTCCACAACCCCATCATTATCTATATCCCTCGCTTCAGCCCTCCACCCCAGCAAAGGAGGTTTGAAAGGTCCAATGGTTCTGCCTTCCGCATTGGCTCTTGTTTCTCTGTCTTTGTACAACTTAAATGCTTTGTAAGCCTGTTCTTTCCTGCTTTCTTCAAAACTTTCTGGAGTTGCAAAGGCTTCACGTCTTTGGAGCTTCAAAGCATTTCCCGAACCAGCAACATCAAACAAAACATTCCTGCCATTAATGATTAATCCACCGTCATCTTTTATTTTTTTCCTTCCAACCTTTGTTCGTTCCGAAAGTGGAAAGCGAAGTTCCCTCGGTGGTGCCTTTGTTCGCTTTATCATATCATCATAGGTGGCTGCCCCTATTGCCCCACCGTACTGACCTAGGTCATTGTAGGGAGCGTACTCATCGGCTCCGAAGTTTGTGTTGTCTTGATTAAAGTAGTATGGGTCAAGATATTGATTGACAGCAGCAGAACTGCTTGAGGAGCTGCTTGAGGAAGAAGGAAGGGGAGTGTGAATTGCTTGAATTGCAGGTGCCAATGAATTTTGAAGCTGTGCGATAGTGTTTGCATTATCCACGTTCTGTTGCACTATTCGTGCTCCCCTGCTATCCAAAAAAGATTGCCGAGACATCCTCTTCTTTGAATATCAGAACGGCTCTAATCTGAAAATTCTGCCGCTGGGTTCAATGGGAGAGAAGGACGACTGGTTCATGGAAGACAAAGACTATGATGATGGCGAGGAAGAATATGCAAACAATTTTGATTTAGAGGATGACGACGAAACAGAAGACACAGACGATTTAGAAATTTAGTCAAGCAAGATATCCAAGACAGCCTTACAACTAGGTTTTCCTTTCTCTTTCTCTTTTTCTTTTTCTTTCTCCTTTTTTTCTTCCTTTGGTTTCCTTACATATTTCCTTTTCGGTTTTGGTACAGGTTTTTCTTTCTCTTTTTCTTTTTCATTTTCTTTCTCTTTTTCTTTTTCTTTTGGTTCCTCAATCTCTTCAACACCGCTCTTTGTTTTCTCTTCCAACACAACATCCTCTCCGTCCTCCAACTCATTATCATCTTCTGTTATGAATTCTTGAACAATGCAAAGTGTTCCCTCCAAAAACTCTTTGTCATGAATAACATGTTTGTTCAACAGCTTCACCAACTCTAATTGTTCGTTGAATGCTTGCTTTCTGAATTCCCGTCGTTCCGCCTGATATTTCTGGTTTGATTTTCTTATTTGTTCT
>BNWK01000469.1 GCA_025998775.1 Alphaproteobacteria bacterium
CATTGTATCCATCTCCTGTATTGTATCCCCTTTCGTAACTCAAGAAAACATCTACGGCGTGTGTGTGTGGGTGTTTGTGCGTGTATGGGTGTGTGTGTGTGTATGTGCGTATGTGTATGTGTGTGTGTGTGTGTGTGTATGTGTATGTGTACGTATGTGTGTGCTTGTTTTTGTGTGTGTGTATGTGCGTGTGTTTGTGTGTGTGGGTGTGTGTGTGTGTGTATGGGTGTGTGCGTATGTGTGCATATGTGTGTGTGTATGCGCGTGCGCGCGGGCGTGTGTGTGTGTGTTTGTGTGTTTATGTGTGTGTATGTGTGTATGTGTGTGTGTGGTGCGTGTGTATGTGTGTATGTGTATGTATGTGCGTGAGTGAGAGAGAGAGAGAGAGTGTGTGTGTGTGTGTTGCAGTTGGCTTTTCTTCCTCCTTCTGGACACGGCGCTGTGCGGTGTCTTGTTTTCCCCCGGTCCACAGCAGCACAGGGGTACAGGAATAGGAATGGCCGTGTAAAGACAACATCTGGCCGTTTGGTGATGTTGGCGAGAAAGGATGGAAAGGAAAGGAGCAATCACAGCAACAGTCAAGAAAAGAATAGAATGAATGGAATGAAGGCATAGGACAGAGACTTCTGGGTTCGCAGGCTCGCCTGCAGAGCCATGTCGATCCCAGGTTACTTAGATTCTTCCGTATTGATTACACACACTACAAAAAGATAATTTAATCCACATTCCCTTCTTTATTTTTTTCGTACGTTTATTGTCATTCATACGTTTCTTGTCTCTACCTCTACTATCAAATCACTAATTTTTTTCTGCACTGCTCCTTCCTTATCCTTCAACTCCTCCATCTCTCTTTCCCACCCTATCTCACTCTCCATCATCCTCCTCTCTCTATCTCTCACCGTTACTTCAACCTCCCTTTCTCCCTGAATACCTCCATCTCCATCCCCATCTTCTCCACCTTTTCATCGCCTCTCTCTCTCCCTCCCTCTCCTGCCTCATCACTTGAATACACGTTTTTATGCTTCTGGTTTTTTTCTGTCTCCTTTTCCTTCTTCAACTCTTCCACCTCTCTTTCATCATTTCCCTCCTCATTTACTCCACCAGTGCTGTAAGCTCCGCCATCCTCAAATCCGTCCTTTTCCCCACTTCTCTCAGTTCCTGTCATACCCCCTGGAGCATTCCGCAGAAAGAGTCGGAAGGATAGAAAGGATAGGTAAAGATCGTTCAGGGGAATGAAGCGGGTTTTGCTTAATGCGAGG
>BNWK01000470.1 GCA_025998775.1 Alphaproteobacteria bacterium
TTCTCTACTCTCGAAGATAAAATTAACAATCGACCGCGAAAAGTGCTAAACTTTAAGACGCCATTCGAGGTCTTCTTGGCAAATGTTAAGATTCCGCGAAATGATGCACTTCATTCCTGAAATGGCGAATCAACCCTTTAAAATATTTAGTATAAATTGTATCAATCACCTTATCAGCAATGCCTATGAGCGAGCCGCCTATTTCATCTTGATAAAGCAGATCAGCATCATTTTTAAAATAGCCAATTTTTATAAACGAACCATAGCACCATTTATCTGGATCTTGATGAAATAACAACATTGCAGCCTTCAATAAGTGTTTGCTTTGCATTAATTTTAATGCTCGTAACAACTCCTCATCGCTTATTGCCACATCGTCCACAGTAAGCCGCTTGCTTGTTACGGCTTTTTTGCGAAATACGTCAAATGCATCGTGATAAAACTCTTCCATATTTACATGTGGTACAGGCGCAGAATCCCATGTCCGACCATATTTTTGCAAGATAAATTCATCAAGTGCAGGGCCAGTAAGTTCAAGGTTGACGCTACCAGAGCGATAGTAATATTTGCCGCGATAGCTGATGGCATTTGGATGAGCGTCAACTTGAATTGCGATATAATTGAGATTCCCTTCACAGCACAGATTAACATCCGCTACGATACCAATAGTGCTACGAATTTTGTTTGGTAGTTCTTCAAGAAGCGCTGCCACGTTGTCGATACCGATCACTTTCCCCTTGTCGTTGCGACCGACTTCCAGGATGCCACCCTGCGCGTTAGCAAAACCGCAAATCCATTTCAAATATTCGTCTCGCCAAATTTCTTTCCACTCAACATTTTGGCTTTCCATAGTTTTTCCTCTGAATAAAAAACATCTACAGTATTTAAACTACAATGGCTATTGCAAGTCTCACAATGCAACATTTCTATTATGCCACACAAAAGGCGTTGCGTTCACAAGAACGAACGCAATAGTCTGAGAAATTCGATTATCTCACATTAATATTAATATGTGCATATTTTTTTAATTTGTCTTTTTTGATGACACAACCTATGCAGTCGCCAATTTTTTGGCAAGCATGTGATACCCCATTGAAACACACTGGAAAACACGATGCAGAACGGCGACTCTTAGGATCAGTGTAAAAATAACTTAAACTTTTGGCGTTGGTGCAATGATGTAATTCCATTCTCCATGAAATCCGATTTCAGTACGGTTAATAGCCTTGAATTCCTTATCGCTAACTTTAACTGAAA
>BNWK01000471.1 GCA_025998775.1 Alphaproteobacteria bacterium
GTCAACCCTGATGTCCTTGAGTTCATCAACACGGCATTCCGGCATGTTGATTTCCTTTAAACTTTTTTTCTTTCTTTATTTTACCGTCTGCACTTCCCCACTTTTTTTTCATTTTTTTTTTTGTGAGAAAAATAAATGAGTATTGAAACCGAAGAAGAAATCACTGAAACTGAACCGGAAGGCACCACCACTGACCCAGAAAGTCCTCATACAATCTCCATAGACTTAGGAACAAAAAATCTAGCTTATGCACTTTTCTCCTCCGAGGACAAGCTAATCTCCTTTCATCTTGTCGACACAAAAATAGATAAAAAGACAGCATCGGATAGATGTGACTATGTCCACAAATTCGCCAGAGCCTACCCTACCATCCGGAAAGTAATTATAGAAAAACAACTCCCAGTCAACGTAGTCTGTTTCTCACTCATGTATGCCTTCATCGCAGCCTACAAAGGATTCGCCGCAGAAACCTGTTCTGAAATCAAGATCATTCTCACTCCTCCATGGAAAAAATTTCAAAACCTAGGACTCCCTTGCAACACAAAGAAAAAAAGCCATAAAAAACTAATGGTAGAAACTGTCCAAAAATATCTCTCTGATTGTCTCCTTGAAGACTTCAAAACATATAAAAAACAAGACGACATAGCGGATTCGATCATGCAATACCTCAGTCTCCTACCAGAAGTTAACCGTATAAAGGAAAACTCCGAAAACCGGGGACGTAGCACATCTCCTGTTGAAAACGAAATTACCGAGGACAGGTGGCTAGTAGTATAGAAGGTGGCAATCTGCCCCGTTAGCGTAATTTCGCTTAAAACGTCGATTTTCACGTGTTGGACTGTTAAAAAAAACGACGTCATAACACACTGGATTATCTTAACAAGCAAGAGCAACAAGCATAAACAGTGACACAAATTGCTTACGAAATCGACGTTTTAAGCGAAAAGTCACTAACGTGACACACTGCCACCTCTATACTACTCATCACCGCAAATAACACCACAAACAACATTATAAGTGATTAACACAAACAACATCATCAAAATAGTATTTTGTAAGTTTTGAGGTACTTTAACATTAATAGTATTCACCCCGTACGGCGCGAGGCCGTAGGCCGAGTGAGGAGCCGGCCGATTCGAAGAATCGGCATGGCGGGCGATATTTATGTTCGCAAGCAGATTTATAAACAACATTATAAGCGATTAACACAAACAACATTATCAAAATATATTATTCAAAGTGTTGAGGTACATTA
>BNWK01000472.1 GCA_025998775.1 Alphaproteobacteria bacterium
GTATTTTAGACTGCGACCTCGTCCTTTTCTTTTGATAAACTCATTTTCCAGAAGAAAATTAAGGCCTCGAATTACCGTTATGCGCGAAATACATTCATAATAAAGGCTGGATATATGTTCATGAATGTCGGACGCTGATACCAGTTTTTTCTTGTAAATAAAACTCAAAATCTCCTGCTGCCGTTCGTTCATTTCATAATCCTATCATTTTACATCGGAAATCGTATCATTTTGATGCGATAAATGCAAAGCAATGATACGATTAATAAAGCAGATCATCTATTTTGAAGGTTCTTCTCTTGTTTTGCTTTTGATTTCTGATTTATTACATTTGATAATTTGGTTTTCGTATTGTGATCACCCATTTCCAAAGGAGCCCTACGAAGTCAATAGAGACAGACATTTCTCGTAGGCTTCGTTCAATTGGTCTGCTGTTGTGCTGTAGGGAGGCATAAAATATATTACGTTCCCCAGTGGCCTGATCATGAATCCAGCTTCTAGCATTTGGCGAACATGCCGCTCTCTTTCCCGATAATTTTTTACCGAAAATGCAGATATGGTTCCCAAATATCGAACTTCCTCCAATAAATCGTTACAAACTAATTTTTCCGCCCAATGTTCGTGCGTTTTTTCTATTTCCTTAATGTTTTTTTGCGTATCGTCTGCAAATAAAATGTCAAATGAAGCAAGTGCTGCCGCACATCCAAGAGGATTAGCAGTATAAGAATGCCCGTGCACAAAAGCCTGCTTCATAGAATCTCCCAGAAACGCTTCAAATACCTCGTTGGACGTTATCGTTAGCGACATTGGAAGAAATCCTCCGGTCAATCCCTTAGAAATACACATCAGATCCGGCACCAACGTGACGTTGGATCCATCTACTGCTTTGCTACCTTCCGCATTGTATGCCGGCGCTATCTTCAATGTTGAAGCTGCTTCATCAGTGGTTGCACCACGGGCGTTTTCTCTTGCTGAAGCGGCTTCAGCGTTGCAATCACATCTCGCATACCTTTCAGAAGGTAGTGAAGCAGTAGGTGGATTCAACGTCACGTTGGTGTGGGCAAATAGTTTTCCGGTTCTAAAAAAGCCGGTCATTACCTCATCGAAGATTACTAGGATGCAGCTTTGTTTGGCCAAATCGTATATTTTTTGCAGAAATTGTGGACGTATTATTCTCATGCCGCCAGCTCCTTGGATCATCGGCTCAAGAATTATTGCAGCGACGCGTTGGCCGTGTTCCTCTAGGCATTGTTT
>BNWK01000473.1 GCA_025998775.1 Alphaproteobacteria bacterium
AATTACGGATAACCCTAATGACAGAGTCGACGAGTGAATAAGAATTGGTCAAGTGAAAGGCGTTGGTGTTGTCCTTGAGCCAGAGTTTAACGTTGTTTTTGTATTTTTCGTTGGTACATAATGCTCTCAAAGTTGAGTCATCACCTGGTTGTATCGCTGTTTTCCCACTTAAACGATCAGCTATTCCCTTGAATCCCATCTCCCCATCCCCTCTAATACGACACTGTTTATCACCAAAGTGACTAAGAAATTGCGATAGTCCTATAGCGATTGCGTTCATACTTTTTCCATATTGTGGCCAACAGAACAAGAATCTGGTGTTTTCATTAATGAAGAACAGGTATCCAAACGTTTGCGATCCTTCAATGAATGCGATATCAACGACCCACGAATTAGTGTATGGCGAGAAGGTTGGTCTATGGAATTTCTTTAATGGTTTGACTTTAAAATCTGGAGCTTTGTCTTCACTAACAATATCACCAATGCTTGGATTTAGTAGTGCGTATCTAAGCTTAATTTTACTTTTGTATGGATTTGTAATCATTTATCTACTATAAAAATAAGTGGATGACGATACCTCTATTCCACAAAATAATCCTTGGCACTTAGTCCATAAATATATGGCGCGCAGCACTCATTCTCTAATACAATCATCTTTGTATGGACACCAGAAATCGCCACTTTGTTCACCAGATCCTTGACCACACCGCCATCCTTAACGTGAAATCCACAGTTCTCAGCATCAATTTTCTCCTTTTTGTTTATGTTATCGAAGAACGATTGCACAGTAATTCTTTCTGCATTTCGTTTCTCAGAGTACCCCTTCATCTTCTTCGTTGCCTTTCTCTCATTTCCTTTTGTACCTATTGTTTAGTTCTTTGGAGCAATTGCAATCAAGAAATCTCCTTCTTTTTCGACGTATCTCAATCCCTGATGTATGTCCTTACTCGGGTCGCCAGCTACAGCGAAATAGAGTGAATCAGTGTCTCCCTCAATAGCGTGAATTCTGTTCATATCCACGCACTTGTTTAGGAATCCGTAGTAGAACATGAGATACGAGAATTTGGCGTTGTCGAGAGTGAAAAATCCGAGTTGAATACAGGTATCGCACTTAAAAGTTGAGCCCTTATAATATACCATGTACAGATCGTCGTTGATTTTTCTTGTGTGCAGGAAATTATTTCGACCTTGAGCCATCATCGCCTGTTTCCATGTGCACAGCTTTACCTTTCCATAGTTCTCGTTGTTTTTTCC
>BNWK01000474.1 GCA_025998775.1 Alphaproteobacteria bacterium
TTTTTTTTTTTTTTTTTTTTTTTTTTTTTTTTTTTAGTTCGTCATTTCTTTATTCTTTTGTTGTGGATTACTCCACTTAAATTTTTATATTTTTTTTTTTATCACTTCATTTCTTACGGGCATGCATGCACTCATTTTCTCTCTCTCTCTCTACGGTTTTTTTCCCAAACAAAATGTTTATGAGATTGTGTTTCACAAACTCAACGTCAAACGCAGATTAAAACAAAAAGAAAAAATTGTGAAATAAAGAAGTAAAAAAAAAGGTGAAATGAAAAGAAAAAAACACACACATGCACCCCTCTCTCTCTACGGTTCTTTTTCTTTCTTGAACTGAACTGCAGCAGCACTTCGTTTCTACTTCTCTACACTCACAACCTCTGCAACACAAAAAGAAGCAAAACAAGAATAAAATGCATGCATACAACATAAAGAAAGAGTGAGAAAGAGGGTGGATATGAAGAAAGGGCAAGAGAGGCCAACAAACATGAAATGGGTGGAATACAGTGACAAATGAGTGGATGTGAATAACAATATCACTTCAAACATAGGAACAATCAAACAAACGATTTTGCTGATAAAGTATTGATGTTTGATTGATTATAATAATTTCGTCTCTTAACAAAAAATATCAATGTTCAATGTCTGCTTCAAAAATACACCAAAAATAAGATATCTAAAACAATAAACCAAACCGAAATATTTTTCTTAGATTTTTAATTGGATGCAAGAAATGAATACTCTGATCAATAAAAGGCACATCAACAATCATAGTGTCAAGCAAATCATTCTCACTCAATGCAATTTTGCAGTCAATATTTCAGGGCCTGCAAAGTAAAACGCCAAATGCATGTGAATATCAAAACAATGTTTTTTCGATCTAAAAGTATCCCAATCGTTCCCACTGATTACTGTGTAATTGACAGATGTTAACTTTTTGTCCCACTCATGAAAATAGCATTGAGAAGCACTAAATATTGCAAAAAAAAAACCAAACTAATCACAGAAAAAATGTATGTTCAGAAAAAAACCAAAATTTATCCCTCGATAGAAAGATAAGACGTGTGGGGATGTGGAGCTAATTGCGCTGCACTGAAATTTTGAAAAATAAACTCCAAGATACGGCCTGCAAAAACTCATAACTGGAGGTGTTTTTGCTAAATTTTCTCTCGGAACTCATAGTTTCAAAACCCCATCTGTGACACAAGCAAAATAATAATAATAATAATAATCAAAACTTCAATATATGATCAGATT
>BNWK01000475.1 GCA_025998775.1 Alphaproteobacteria bacterium
CATTGGGCATACCGATAATGGCCGATCGAGCAAGACAGGCGCTAGCGAAACTCGCACTGGAACCGGAATTTGAGGCAAAATTTGAGCCAAATAGTTACGGATTCAGACCGGCGAGATCATGTCATGATGCCATGGAAGCGATATTCAATACGATTCATCAGAAGAATGCCTATGTTCTAGACGCAGATATAAAAGGCTGTTTCGACAATGTAGACCATTCTAAGCTGTTGAAAAAGTTGAATACATTCCCGAAATTACGTCGTGTAATTAGGAGATGGCTGAAATCAGGCATTATGGAAGGAGATGTATTTCAGAAAACGAAGGCAGGAACGCCGCAAGGAGGAGTAATTTCTCCATTGCTGGCGAATATTGCCTTAGATGGTCTGGAATATGAGACAAAGAAAGCCCTTGGAGAAGAACTTTTCGTTTACGCGAAAGGGAAGCAAAGTAAAATTGGAAGGAAAGATGCGCGTAACCAATTGAGCATCATTCGTTACTGTGATGACTTTGTAATAATTCACGAAAGCTTGGAACTCATTGAAAAGGCGAAGGAATTCGTCCAACAATGGTTGAGGCAAATGGGGCTAGAACTCAGCGAAACCAAAACGAGAATCAGACATACGCTTAAATCAATCGACGGCGGCGAAATCGGATTCAAATTTCTGGGATTCTGGGTGAGACAATATCATGATAAATGTCGTAAACGAGGATACATAACGTTAATCAAACCGAGTCCAGAAGGCCAGAAAAGGCACATGGAGACTATTCGAGAAAGACTGAGACAAGCAATCGCTGCAACGCAGGAAGATGTGATAAAGCGGCTAAATCCTGTAATTAGAGGATGGAGCAATTACTACCGACATTCGGTTGCAAGCGCAATTTTCAGCAAAATCGACGATTACATGTTCCACAGACTCTGGAAATGGGCTTGTCATCGCCATCCTCAAAAAGGATTGAAATGGATTAAGCGCAAGTACTTCAGACGATATAAGAATAATGTGTGAAGATTCAAAACAGAAGATGGCAAAATGCTGATTCTTCACAGCGATACTTACATCAAACGACATATCAAGATATTGGGAACAAAAACTCCTTTCGACGGTGATACCGACTACTGGACTAAACGTCTGGGAAAGAAGTTCATCGGAAACAACATGAAGAGGTGCGCATGACAGGCGCTTTATCGCTGAGGAGCCGGATGAGACGAAAGCCTCAAGTCCGGTTGTGCGTCCAGGGAAGGCTGGAATGTTC
>BNWK01000476.1 GCA_025998775.1 Alphaproteobacteria bacterium
AGCTGACATGAAAGTGCTGGTAAGAGTGCTTGGAGGTTTTTGGTTTGCAGCTAAGTCTTCGGAGAGGTTGTTTGTGTGTTTTTATTTTGTATATACTGTATCATGTTGCTTCATGGTATGTATGCTCAACACTTTCAGGTTATAATGGATTAGCAGAAAACAAGGAGAAAAAAGATGGAGAAAGCGGGGAAAAAATCGAGAATGAGCATTTACTATTTTTCCAATTCCCTTCATCTTTTTTAACTGTTCTCTCTCTCTCCCTCCCTCTCTCTCTCCTTAACTCTTTCTCTCTCTCTTTCTCTTTCATTCGTGCACATAGAACTCTCTTTCTCCCTCATTAGATCTCTCTCTCTGTCTCTTAAACTGCCTCTCTATCGCTCCGAATCCCTCCTCTAATCTCTCTAATCTCTCCCTCTAATCTCTCTCCATCTCCCCCCTCTCTCTATCTCTCTCTTTCTCCTTCTTTCCCTTTTTCTGTCTCTCTCGCACTCACATTCTCTCTCTCCCTCTCCTTCTTCTTCTCATCTGCATCTGCCTGCACCTGCGCCAGGTACTGCCGCTGCGCCTCTTCCACCTCGGTAACCTCCAGCATCGCATCGGCAAGCGGAAGACGCGGGAGAAGAGAACGAGGAGTAGCAGAAGATTCGCGGAACGAAGGAGTATCCGGCAACGGCTAGTGCCTCCGCCAGTATGTCCAGAGTTTCTGGCGCCGTGTTTATTATCATGTTGAACACTTTATGGCTTAGTATGGCATTTGCTGGTCCATTTACTCTTCCTATAGAAGCCAAAGGCTATGGAGGTGGACACTCGACAGTTCCTTCGGCAAACATCTTTTTTCTTTTCTTTTTCATCTTTTCTATGCCTGAGACTAATCTTTGCCTGAATTGCAGTCGTAATGCCTAGGGCACAACGGCTTTCAACACACACACATTTACGTGTTTGATGGTCGTGATAATAAAAAAATATCCATGAGAGAATGCACACACTTTAAACAATCTTTCATTTTTTTATGTGGGAGTTATTCAACTACATTCTATTGTGATATGGTGTATGATATTTAATATTGTATCTCAAAAAGTCAATCATGTTTTTGAAATGTAAAAAAAATGGAAAAAAAAAACAAAAAAAAATTAAAGAAAAAAGAGAGGGAAGGGAAGGCGGAAGAGGGAAGGGGAAAAGGGAGAGGAAAGAGAGAAAGAAAAAAATGTGGAAAGAGAAGGAAGGAGGAAAAAAAAAAAAAAAAAAAAAAAA
>BNWK01000477.1 GCA_025998775.1 Alphaproteobacteria bacterium
AGATGAGAGAGAATCCCTTGCTTCCCTGGCGTCTGTCCCTACCTCCTCTTCTTCCTCTACGAGTCCTGGGTGTCCCACAACCTCCACACCTTCTCCTCCCTCCGGAAATGAACCGTGCCCGCACTCAACACAACTCCCAAAAGAATCTGGGCAGAGTGTTTCAGCAGACATAGCCGCCGGACATCCATCCCCAAGTTCTTCCTCAAAGGACCATCCATCCCAGCATTCCATTTCAAGTGGACTTGCACCTCGTGGAACGCCGACATCAAACGGTGAGCCTGCACAAAATAGTGAGAAGAAAGGCGGGATTGGGAGAAGAGGTAGACGAAAGAAAAAATGGGGAGGAGTAAGAAAAGGAGCTGGTGAGGGGCTCGGGAGACGGGGAAGAACCGAAAGAGAAGAAGAATACAGAACGGAGGGAGAGGGGGCTTTGGACGCAATCACGAGCTGTGCGAGAGCGTCGACCTCCGCAGGCTTCAAAACCTCACCCTCTTCTTTCTTTTCCCCTTTCTTCTGCTTCTCCTCCTCCCCATCCTCCATTTCCGCACGCGCAGCCGCCATCTGTGAAGCGACCAGAGAGAGCACGTCCTCCTGCGTCTCCCCCTTCTTCTCCTGAGCAAGTTGCGCAGCAATCTTTGGGAGGGCCCACATGCACAGCAAGCTGAACAGATGAGCCAGACACTGGCTGGTGTGCAGGTGTGGGATCATTTTCGTCAGCAGAGCACAAAGACCTTTCAGCCTGCCTGTGTTTACACTCGCACTGTCGATAGTAATGTTGACGATGCGCAAGAGGTCGATGCCGATTTCTTTGCACATGGCCTGGATCAGCGGTAACACCACCTTTTCAGCCTTCTCCCCGTCCGCCCCGAGCTCCACACACTTCCAGAAGAACTGGCAGAATGTCATGTCCGGCGTGAACGCGTTAAGCCGTGCGCTGAGAAGAGTGATGCCGTTGATCGTCGTTGTGGTGTCCAGTGTAAGCGAGAATTCCTCCGACCGCTCCGCGATGCACTGCAGAACAGCGAAGCCCACGTAGAAGAGGGCACCGCGGAACATGTCGTATGAGGACGTGTGTGGGAAGTCCGGGAAGAGGGGGTTGAAGCGACGAATGGTGCGGAGGGTGAAGAGAATGAGTGGTTTCCAAAGTTCTCCCGCTAAAGTACAACCAGTCAGCAGGGATGCCATGTCAAGCTGCATCTCCATCTGCAGATCATGCAGCTGTTCCTCTGTCATGTCTGTTGTCTTACC
>BNWK01000478.1 GCA_025998775.1 Alphaproteobacteria bacterium
GCATTCTCATTTCTCTGTACGATACATAGATTCCACATACGCTCTCATCAGCCTTTTCAACATCCTGCCACAGACTGTATGATCCATGCTTATTAGATTTCTCAATCTGTGGTTTCATTTGATTATACAAGAATGATTCAATTGTTGCACGGTTTTGCATGGTTGTTCCGATGTCTACACCATTGTGTTGTAGCTTGTATGAATCGATGCAGTCAGTAGCGTTCTTGAAACCAATAAAGAACAAATCTGCTTCGCTTGCTGTGTGTGCGGCTTGAATATCTAAATCATCACTTGTATCGTTTGCAAAGAATAAATCGTGATAATTTTCATCTGGTGTCCACATGTTCAACCATATATCTGAGAATAATGTGAAGAATGAACGGTGAAATTCGACGACATCAACGTTAGAATTGGTGAGAGGAATAGTGATTTCAGTTGGTTGAGTGTATGGTTTCGGAGATGTAGATTCAACACTCAGATACGAATATTTACCGATTCCTTCAGAAACTCCAATCTTAGGATCAAATTTCGCCAACAAGCTATTGACTGACCCGACCTCATTCAAAGTCAAAATCTTTGAGAGATTGTTCTGCATTGCAATTTATTCAAAAATAAAAAACTGAATTATTCATAAGGCTCTTGCACTTCGACTTCCTCATGCATTGCATCTATCTCTCTTCTGAACTCTTCCTCAACTCGTTCTCTTAGTGTTTCGAGAAAATCCAACCAATCAGATTCATCGTTAAATATTTTGAGTGTAACCAAAGCGATATGGCCTCTGTGTGTCATGGTAAATGAGTATCCGTGCTCCATTCTTTCAGTAATGATAAAATAATTTTTAACTTAACACAAAATGGTTGGAATCTTCAATAAAATCAAGAATGGTTTGAACTGGATCAAAGGTAAAGCTCTGAAATATGTTGCGCCAGCGATTGGAAAGCTCGGAGATCTCGCTCAAAGTGATTTCGTTCAAGGTATTAGGAAGCTTGGAGCACCAATGCTGGATTCAGTAATTCCAGGATTAGGAACAGGAATCAATACAGGATTGGATTGGTTAGGTAAAGCAGGAGACGTTGCGAACGGTTTGTCACAGGACTACAAAGAGCAAGGTGATGACCTCGGATACTCAGACATCTTCAAGAACATCGCAACCGGAAAGTATGTAAAGAAACGAAGGGTTCCAGGTGGCATAGGCTTAGCGAAGAATCCTGATCAATTACACAATCGTATAGAACTAAAGATGTTGAC
>BNWK01000479.1 GCA_025998775.1 Alphaproteobacteria bacterium
CAAATAGTGGAATTGTTGAAGCAATAGAATTAGATCCAAGACTTAATTTTGAAAACGCCGTCAATGTTCAGGGTGGATCTTTAAAGCTTTCTCCACGTGAAAATCATTCATTCGTGAATTATGAAGGAAAAACATATGTTTTTGGAGGTGAAAAGAAACACAAAGAAATTGATGAATTTCATTCAATAGATTTGTCTACGTTTAAAATTCAGGAATTGCCTTCTATTTCTGGAGAGGAAAGTTATCCTTCTGCAAGAAGCAGACATACAGCAGTGGTTTATGGAACGAGAATGTATATATTTGGTGGTTGTTATCATGAAAAGAATTCACTTGTAGCATTGGATGATATGTTTTATTATTCGTTTGTGAATAAAAAGTGGAAAAAAATAACGTTTTGTTTGGTTTTTGTTTTGTATAAGTTTAAATCCAGTTGTTTTAATGTGAAAGAAAAATCGCAGGAACAAAATGATACTGTTCCCCCAGATCCCTGGATTCCATCTTCTTCTCCATCAGCTAGATACTCTCATACCGGTTTTTGTTTGTAGGAGTCCATTATTGTCTTTTTTATTTTGGATACAGCGGTTGTTAACGGGAACTACATGTATGTTTTTGGTGGTATAACCATTTCCAAGGATGATAAGATAGCGCGAAGCAATGGTTTGCTTGTCTGTTGTTTTCTATCAGTTGTTCGCCTCAGAATTGTTTGCTTTCCACTTCTTGAGCAACACGTGGTGGCTGTGGAATAGAGACTTCGTGACTGCAGGACCCTCAAATCCGCGTGTAAGCATTATCCACGTTGACGATGAGTCTGCGTCTGAGGCATCCAAGAAGAATTCAAAAAAGAAAAATGCGAAAGATGGGAAAGGGATCAATGGTATGAATCTCTTTTTTATATTTATTTTTTTTAATTTGCATCTATTACTGACTTTTAAGCGTTATATTCACTGTGCTCTCTTTACTTTTTTTTTTTTTGTTGTTGTTTATTGACTCTTTGCATCTTCCAATTCTCATCTGTTCCACCAGATGACAACTACGACCTCGCCAAGGCCACTGCAGTGAAGGGCGAGGACGGTGCCGATGATGCAGACGCAGACTCCCTGCCCGTGCCTTCGCTGGCGAATATCCACGACCCGCCCCCACCGCTGTCGGGGCACAGCGCAGTGCTGTTCGGCGGACTGTCCACGCCCGTCACACCACAGACGTGTGTATATATATATATATATGTTTGTGTGTGTGTGTGTGTATGT
>BNWK01000480.1 GCA_025998775.1 Alphaproteobacteria bacterium
ATGGCAGCCAAGCATCTTGATGGTATCAAAGCCATTGGGGTAGTGTATGCAATCAAATAGTATAAAGGAATGTATTCCAAACGCACTGTCTATTCTTAGGATGCTCCTAACTGTTCTGTTCGCTTTCTTGATTTTTAAAAGCAAATTTTTGTTAGGGGAAATAGTTTTTGTCCTAGCTGCATTCACGGACTTTTTCGATGGATTTTTAGCGAGAAAATGGAATGCAACCTCCAAATTTGGGGCCATAATCGATCCATTGGCCGATAAATTTCTAATGACTGTATCTTATCTCGTATTTTTTAATGCCAAGCTCATTCCAAGCTGTGTATGTGCGATTGTCGTTGGACGAGACATTCTTATTGTATCCGTTGTATTGCTGTGCAAAGCATTGAATATAAAATTAGAAATGGCTCCCTTGGAATCCAGCAAGATTAATACAGCCACTCAACTGATATACATAATTTTTATAATCGCTTGTAACTCAATATTTATACATGTACCATTGACTTGGGAGTTGTCGGTGAGCTCTATAATAGTGTGCATGTCAACGATTATTTCCGGGATTCATTACATAGTTAAATATCGCTGGATTAAAGATGCTGTATGCGAAAATATGCGGTAGATCCGTTTTTTGGATATCCATCGTACTTTGTGCGATTTCATTTTTTTATTTATTTTCGGAAATATGCTTCCCTTTTATAGCAGGATTTGCAGTCGCTTATTTATGCGCTCCTATTGCCAATAAAGTCGAGGAATATCACGTTAACAGAGGATTCATAAGCTTTGTTTTCACCGTCGGCATTGTGTCAATGTTCATATGGGCTCTGGTTACCATTACTCCAATTATAAAAGAATACCTGATTTTTTTATCCAATAACTCACCATCGTATTATGCGAGACTGATGTCGTTTTTTAATGATTCATTTTCATCACTCAGTGGACAATATCAAAACGAAATAATGCAGATCAAAAACGAAATGCAGCAGTACTTTGATAAAAAAGTATACATATTGCTTTCCATCATTGAGAAAATTGCGTCTAGAGGAGATAGTATACGCAATCTGATTACGTTTTTTGTAGTTATGCCAATCTCATTTTTCTATTTTCTGAAAGATTGGAATAGCATGAGCGATTACGTCACCAATGTAATTCCACACAGACATAGGAGCGCATCTTTGGAAGTCTTTGGAATTGTCAGAAAAACGCTGTGGGATTTTTTCAATGGTCAGTTTTACGT
>BNWK01000481.1 GCA_025998775.1 Alphaproteobacteria bacterium
TAATAATACTGCTCGGCTCCGACTATCTGGCCATTGGGAACATACACAGACGCCACGAAGATACCGCCAGTAAATGCCTCAATGTATCGAGCTTCTTTCGGCGATTGCAGAATGCGCGTTTCATCATTAACGGATCCAACGTCACGTTGGTTTATTTCCTCTAGCATGTGCTTCGAGAAAATTGCGACTCCATTTCTTCCCTTCTGGCCATTTATTGCTATGTTATAGCCGAAATCTTCGAAAACCTCTAACGGGAATTGCGGATCATCTACTCGTGTTTCCTGCAGCAGAAGTACATCAGGATTGTATTCTTTTATCACGGTTATTACCGACTCGATTCTTGCCCGAATAGAATTAACATTCCAAGAAATTATTCTCATATAACATTCCCAATTGCATGAATTGTACAGCATTCATTGTCTTTATCCAATTAGAATTTAGAATTCTGTTAATCCTTCCATGTAAAAAGGCGGCAATCCAAGATCTATCCTTTTTTTGTTGGCGAATACAAGGACGTGATTTATCGAACATAACCTGTCGGTGAGAAAATACTCTTTGGTAGATATGCGCTTTATTTGTACACCAATCGAAATTAGCCATTCTAACACTTTGCTTTCGTCTGTCCAAATACTACTTTTAGTTGGGGGTGGAAGTGGAAAAGGTTTATACCTTTTCGTAAGCACTTGATTATCATTTTTATTGTCATTACAGTTGATATCCCTTGGTCTTATAAAGTTGATTTTATTTAATTTAACCTTCTGACCTTTTAAAGGATGATACGACTTCGCAAAGTGATAAGATTTAGAAAATAATAACCTTGATTTTTTCTTATATCTCTTGGCATTAGGTATTTCGCACAATTTTTCATTTGTTGCTACATCTAACATGTTGTTTTTAAAAGAATTCATATCATATCCATAATCATAAAGCGAAAAACAGCGACCATGAAAGTACAAACAAAAACAACCAAAAACATATATTTTTCATGCAGATACTATCATACATATTATGATAATAAAAATGAAAAGTCTAAACAAAAAATATTATTTGATATTTCTTTAAAAATCCTTGGGTTTCAATGCGCTAGCTATCTACAATTTGTGCTGTATTTTTTTTTTTAATTTTTTTTAATTTTGCTATGGACTTTCTTTTTGTCCCTTGGTATACCGTATATATGAGTTTGCAAAAAGAGGATTATTATGGCAAGACAAAGTTTAAGTCCAATGAAGGACCT
>BNWK01000482.1 GCA_025998775.1 Alphaproteobacteria bacterium
ATGTCTCCATTATATTCGGATGAACCGTGTTCTACATGAAATCGATTCTGAATGTCATAGCTGATATTCCTGAGATTCCCTTCGATATCCTCAACAATGTGCGCAATAGATTTCTCGAGATTGGACGCGATCGATTCTTTGACGAGTTCAAAAAAATGGATGCCGAATCACTCGTGAACAAATGCGATACCCAAAGATTACTGCGAGCCTACGAAATCGCCATATTTACCGGCAAACCACTGTCTTACTGGTGGTCCTTGCAGGAGTGGTTGCACCACGGGCGGTCCTTGCAGGACGGGCGTTTATCGAATAATGCGTGTGCTGCAATCACCGAAGCCAATTGCGAAAAAGATCCATTATGCAGCAGTCTATATGATTCAGTGGCTATCGTTTTAAATCCAGAGCGAGAGGAATTAAAACAGGTCTGCCATGACAGAATCTGTTCCATGATCCAAAACGGAGCAATTGAAGAAGTCGAAGATTTCGCTAAAAGATACGAGAACTACAGCAGCCCTCTAGTCAACGCCGTAGGATACAGAGAAATATCGGCGCTTCTCCAGAATGAAATATCCCTGCAGGATTGCATAGAAAAAATGCACCTGAGAACCAGACAATATGCCAAACGCCAATCAACTTGGTTTAGGAATCAAATGAAAGGCGCCTTTGTCTTCAATAATTTTGGATACGTATCAAAGTCTTTGGAATTGTTAAAAAAAACCTTATAAAACAAGCTCATGCTTGATGTTACAGAAAAATTGCGGAATTGGCGTGTGTTTTTTTAAAAAAGCACTTGCAAAAGCTGTCAATTGCACGTATATATTATGTGTGATATAGTTTAAATAGCAAAAAAGGATTAAGAAAAATATGAAAAAAATTTTATTAACTGGTTTTTTGGTGTTCTCGGCGTGTGCAACTAGTTGTGCTATGGACCAGCAAAATGCTACACAGAGCACCTTGACTTATAAGGGCGCTGCCGCTAAAACGGTGCTCGGTGCGACGGCGGCGGCTGTGGGAGTTGCCGGTGCCGCGGTCCTGGGGGCTGTGACCGTAGGAGTAGCTCTGCCTGCGGTCGCAACTTCTGTAGCAACTGTCGGTTTATTGGGGGTCGGATACAGCCCAATCGCTGCTGTGGCTATGGCTTCGACACTAGGCAGCACGTTGGTCGCGGCTCACGCTTTAGGGGCTCCGATTTACACTGCCCTGGGATGCGGCCTGGTGGGTTGTTTAGGG
>BNWK01000483.1 GCA_025998775.1 Alphaproteobacteria bacterium
TAATTTTATCCGCATGCTCTGCCATAAGCTTATTGGCGCTATTAACTAATTCCTGGGCCATATTGCGCTCCTGTATGAGGTCGCGGCGTTTTTTATCTTCTTCAGCATTCGCTTCAGCGTCTTTTACCATCTGATCGATTTCCGTATCACTCAATCCGCCGGACGCCCGGATGCTAATGGCCTGCTCTTTATTGGTGGCCTTATCTTTGGCCGATACATGGACTATACCATTTGCGTCGATATCGAACGTGACTTCGATTTGGGGTATACCACGGGGAGCCGGTGGAATCCCCGTAAGATCAAACTGTCCAAGTAGCTTATTGTGTTCCGCGAGCTCCCGCTCTCCCTGGAATACCCTGATAGTGACACCGCTCTGATTATCCTGAGCCGTCGAGAAAACCTGGCTCTTTTTGGTTGGAATCGTCGTATTTCGTTCGATGAGACGCGTAAATACCCCTCCCAAAGTTTCAATTCCCAGTGAAAGTGGGGTAACGTCGAGCAGAAGAACGTCCTTAACTTCTCCCTTGAGGACGCCTCCCTGAATGGCGGCTCCGACGGCAACTACTTCGTCTGGATTTACCCCCTTATGCGGCTCTTTACCGAAGAAATTCTTCACATATTCTACAACTTTAGGCATACGGGTCATTCCGCCGACAAGCACGACTTCATCAACCTGATTTGCACTGATGCCGGCATCTTTGAGAGCAGCCTTACATGGCTCCATGGTCTTTTTTATGATGTCGTCTACTAGGGATTCGAGTTTAGCTCTGGTAAGTTTTATTGTGAGATGTTTCGGGCCAGACGCATCAGCCGTTATAAATGGAAGGTTTATATCGGTCTCCATCGCGCTGGAAAGTTCTATTTTTGCCTTTTCAGCCGCTTCCTTGAGACGCTGCAAAGCCATACTATCGTTTCTCAGATCTATGCCATTGCTCTTTTTGAACTCGTCCGCCAGATGATCAAGCACGCGCTTATCGAAATCTTCTCCACCTAGGAATGTATCGCCGTTGGTTGCCTTAACTTCGAACACGCCGCCTCCTATTTCGAGAATAGAGACGTCAAATGTCCCTCCACCGAGGTCATAAACGGCGATAATTCCTGAATTTTTTTTGTCGAGACCATAGGCAAGCGCCGCCGCCGTCGGCTCGTTTATTATTCTTAGTACATTCAACCCAGCGATCTTTCCAGCGTCTCGAGTCGCCTGTCTCTGAGCATCGTTGAAATAAGC
>BNWK01000484.1 GCA_025998775.1 Alphaproteobacteria bacterium
ATCCAAGATGTGTTGCGCAATTTTTTAGTCCAGCCGGATCGGCCTCAGAATTGAGGCATGCTGTTTTGGCAATGGCATCCCATGCGAATGGTGGAATTTCCGAATGGTTGGACATGGGGTTAGATGAGTTTTTGTTGTGGATTGAGGCATTGCAAGCGCCAACGTGACGTTGGATCCGTTTACTTTTGCTGATATAGCTTCAATATAGCAAATACATTCGCATACCTATCGGAAGGAAAGTAGAAAATGGGTCCAGCGTCACGCTGGTCCGGAATCTCGTGAACGTGGATCTTTTACTTTGTCGCGCAAACATGGAGAATCCTCAAGTAATGGAGCAAGACGGCCTTTGCTCCAGCGTTTTCCCATTTCAACCGTGGGTTGAACCACCAACATAGGCCCAGGAGCCTGATCGATAATATATCCAATCCAGTTATTACCTGCCTCAGTGCGTGCCGCACAGGCATAAAATAAACGCGCGTGATGCAATCACCGGATCCAACGTCACGTTGGTTCTTTTAAATACGGTGTTCTTTCAGTTCTAAATTTTCCTGGCTCCGAAGATGCAGTTTGCGACAAAATACGATGCTCGTCTGCCCAATCCGAAACTTTTAAAATGGAATCAGGTCGCAACCCTGCGTTGTAAGACGAAAGATCTATGCCATCAATCATCTCGGCTTAGTTCCGTTAGCACTTCTCGTATTTCCTTGGAAAGGATTTCATGAATTTGCGATGCATCGCTTATTGTTGCAATCAAAGACGAAACGTGATCCGGAATATTCATTATTCCATCGCGAATGATGCGGCCTTTCGCAAACATTGCATTTTTCACTGCTTCGGCCGATACGAGTTCGCCAATTTCGGATTTCACTTTTGCTTCCAACAATTTCCCACGTTCAATTTCGTTTTTTAGTTTTGTTTTTACGAGAAGATCATGCATATCATTTCGCTCTTCATAGATTCCGTTACCATTTCTTCGAATGGGCTGATTTGGATCTCGCTGTCTCGTTAGAATAGAATTCGCAGTACCTTCGTCTTATATATATGTATTTGAGTTTCAAAGAGCTTTTGTTCGCATATTTTATGAAAAAATTATAATTTTCTGCTGCCCGTTTGCAACTCCTGCGATATGATCGGCTCCAGCACATACGGCAGCATGTACACTTTTTGATCTTTGGCGAGATCACGGACTTCTGAATGAACAGGCAAAGTTAGACATTTATCGACAAT
>BNWK01000485.1 GCA_025998775.1 Alphaproteobacteria bacterium
TCAAATCGTTTGTGCAAGACGATTATACAGGGAGTGCTGACACTATATGTGGAATCGTGAATGAACTCAACAGACCTCGCTTCTACAAACGTGTTATCAGCAGTGGCATGGAAACTGGTTTTAAGTTATCGAATACCACTAATGTCGATGCAGTAGAGGAAGCGGTTTTGTATGCTGAACGCAACGTTAGAGACGAGGATATGACTTTTCAGCAAATAACAGTCGCTCATGATATGATTAATGTGGGCGAGAGAGGAGATCTTAACGGCAAGATCACAATTAATGGCAAGATCACGGTTGGTAATGATACACGAGATGGTGCGCTGGAAGTACTCGGTGAAGCTCGAATTGGAAGGGTCGGCACTGAAACAACAAATCTACGCGTCTATGGAAAAGCAGATATTCCTGGTTATCAAAAAATAGTAAATCCTACATCAACAGCACAGGAAACTGGTGAGACTTACTTTGGTAAACCAGTATATATCAAAACATATGAGGGTTCTATCAATCCTGGAGTAATCGAAATTGCTACGTTCTTTCCGTCGTCATACTCAAAGTTTATATCAGTTGGTGGATATATTCTAATTCATGATCTTTTCCAACGCCCTATCCCATTTTTTGAAGCAAGCAATTCAAAATTTCTTATATCAAAAGATGCAGATAAGCCACAGTTCGACATTCAAGCATCCACTGCAACACCTCCTTGTGAAGTCAAGGTTTGGGTGAAATATGCTGACGATTGAGCAAAAATAAACTCGGAATTACAGGTCATCGAAGAATATTGCTCCACATTCCTTCATTTCACGTGTCCATCGTTCTTCTCGTTCTTGCTCTTCAGAATTCAACTGCACTCCTCGTAGTCGTTCTTCTTGTCTAAGTAGAAACTCTTTAAAATCTCTCTCACGCACACGTTGATCTTCTAGTCTACGCTGTTCCGTTTCTTGCGACCACGGGTGAAAACTATCAATGAATTTGAGATCTTCAAGCAGTTGTGCGTACTCTTCTGTGATCTGTGCTGTCATCTTTTAGTACGAGATAAAAAAATGAAAACTAGTTTTGAAATGTGAGAGGTACCGTGATTGACAATTGATTATCAAATTCGTTGATAAAAAAAATCTTTGGTGAAAAAAAAAGAAAAAAATATTTGATGAGGAGCCAGGATTTGAAAACATCGAAAAAAAGTTGGCTCTTTTCCATGAGTGCGTATTTTCAGTATTTTTCAGTG
>BNWK01000486.1 GCA_025998775.1 Alphaproteobacteria bacterium
ACAGCGAAGTCATCAAATTCGAACCTTCGATTGGATACTATTTGGGGGAAAAGGTAGCGCTGATTTTAGGGTAATTTTTGGTGGATGTGACTTTATTTTTTTTGATGTTACCGAAAACCAAAAAAAACCTTATTTTTCAATTGGCGTTTTGGGAGAAATGTTACCAGATTCATTTTTCATGTTACCGACTTTCTCTTTCATCTGTTCCATACTGGTATCGGTTTTAGGATTGGATCGAATGAATCGATACGACGGTATAGACGAAAGAGTAGTTTTGAACGTCCGGATTTTCGCAAGAAATCTAAAGCGCACAAACATACTTCGCTCAATGGAAATTGAGGACATAGAGCAGGAGTTGATGTGCGAAGCTATAAAATGTCTGCATAATTTTGATGAAAAGCTTGGTGAATTTGAGCACTACATCAGAAAAGTGTTGGCACGATGCGCGGCAAATTTATTGCGATCTTTTTCATGTGCAAAACGTGGGCCATTTGTCGGTTTCAAAGAATACGCCGAAAACGATAACTTTGATGAAAATGTGATGAAGGATCATTGCGCCGAGCTTAATTGCTTGATGGATTATTTGCCGAGCCAATATAAAACGCTTTGCAAATTACTGATGAATCATTCCATCACGGAAACATCAAAAATTACCGGAAAATCGCGCGGCACTTTGTATCGGGATTTGAAACGCATTTCTCTTTTGGTAAACCAACGTAACAATTCTGAGGATCAATTTTTGGCATTATTTTATAGTGGAGTAAATATGAAAAATTTGGCGACATTGGAAACTTTAAACGCGAAGGAAATTAGCGCGCTGGACGTGTATGATCTCATGGATCTACATGAACAGGTTACAAAATTAACAAGTCACGCAAAAGAGCTAAAAGAAAAACTTGACGATGGTTTGAATTTGCGTTTTGCAGAATCTATAAAAAATAGTTTACAAAACGAAAATAAAAATAGCGGCGCAACAAAGTTTTTTGACGGAGCTTTTCAAATTGTTGTGGACGTTCCGAAAAAAGTTACTTGGAATAATGAAAAAATGGAGGAGCTTATGAAACGTATTCCAGGTGAGTATCAGGAATTGTTAGGGGAAGCGCGAACAATTACACCTGGCAAAGCTCGCTTTCAAATTACAATTGGAGAATAAAAATGAAACATATATTAAAAAGAGAGCAATACGAAACAATGACGATAGATGAATTGTGGGAAACTAT
>BNWK01000487.1 GCA_025998775.1 Alphaproteobacteria bacterium
ATCAGAGGAGGGCAGTGACGAATCAGAAGAGAGCGACGGGGTAAGGGAGGACGATGCGGCAGGAGACAACGACGAAGCGAGGGACGAGGAGGTGGCAGAAGATGGCGGCGGGGCGAGGGAGGACGATGCAGCAGGAGACAACGACGAAGCGAAAAAGGACGACGCGGAAGAAGACAACGACGAAGTGATGGAGGACGACGCGGCAGAAGGCGACGACGAGGCGGAGGACGACACATCAGAAGACAGGGACGGGGCGAGGGGGGACGACGCGGCAGGAGACAACGACAAGGCGGAGGACGACGTGGCAGAAGACAGCGACGAAGTGAGGGAGGACGACGCGGCAGGAGACAGTGGTGGGGCGAGGGAGGACGACCCGGAATGAGACAACGACGAAGCGAGGGAGGATGAGGCGGCAGAGGAGAGCGACGTGGCGAGCTCCCCATCCTCACACGCGTGGTCTTGTTCGACATCATCCATCTCCGCTTCGATATCCATCCCCTTCTCATCCTCCAACTTTTTCCCTCGACTTCTCACGCTCTTCTCACGCCCTCTTCCGGTCTTCTCGCCCCCTTTATTTCCCTTCCTGTGCCCTTTCTCGCTCTTTACAGATCTTCTGCCACTCTTCCACTCTTTCTTGCTCGCAGCATGCCCTCCCTCCCTCTTATGTGTGTTATTTTGTACGTTCATCTTCAGTCCTTGCCCTTCTTCACTCTTTCGTCGGCTGCTATCTTTTTCTTCACCATCCATCTCTCCCTTTTCATCCATCCCTTTCCCTCTCACTGGTTCTTGCTGCCCTCGTTTCCTTTTCCTCCCTCCTACTGCCTTGTTCTGTGGATGTGCCGAAGACTGCGGTGGTGAGAAGGTATTAGAAGGCGTCACTGGGGAGGAGAAGGAAGAGGAGGGAAGTGAGGAGAGAGGGAAGGCAGTGTCGGAGGTTGCAGCGACTAACGAGGAGGTGAGGGTGGAGGGTGAACCTGCATTCGATGGCGCAATGAGGGAGGACGCTCCAGCAGGAGACAACAACGAAACAAGGGAGGATGAGGCGGCAGAAGATGGCGGCAGGGCGGGAGAGGACGATGCGGCAGGAGACCAGGACGGGTCGGCAGAAGACAACGTGTAAGTGAGGAAGGACGACACAGCAGAAGACAGCGAGGAAGTGAGGGAGGACGACGCGGCAGAAGACGAGGATGAGGCGGAGGACGACACAGCAGGAGACAGC
>BNWK01000488.1 GCA_025998775.1 Alphaproteobacteria bacterium
TTTCAAAATCCAACTGGGTGAATATGAACGGAGAAGAAGGGGGAGAAAAAGAAGCGGACAAAGGGAGGGAAATGGAAAAGGAGAAAGAAAACGAAACAGGTGAAGGGAATAAAGGGATGGAGTAGGAAAAGGCGGAGGGAATGGAGAAAGAACACGGGACGGGGAAGGAAAAAGAGAAGGGAAGGAAGAGAGATAAAGACAAGGGGGGCGGAAAAAAGAAAAAGAAGGAGAATGAAGGAAAAGGAGAAAGAGAAGGGAAAAGAGAGGGATAAAGACAAGGGGCGCGGAAAAGAGAATAAGAAAGAAAAAGAAAAGGGGAAAGAGAAGGGGAAGGGGAAAGAGAAAGAGAAAAAGAAAGAAAAAGAAAAAGAAAAAAAGATGGATCATACAGGCGAAGGAAAGAGAAAGAAAGAAAAAAGCAAAAGTTTAACTATTTTTTTAGCATCCTGTGATGATTGTTTGTTTACTTGCTATGAATATTTTTTTTAAGTTATTATTAATTTTTTTTTTTCGGATGGAAGTGGAAGTTTTTTCAAGTCTTCTCTTTCTGCCTCCTCGTCCTCTTCGTCCTCCTCCTCCTCTTCTTCTTCCTGTTCTTCTTTTTCTTCCTCCTCCTCCTCCTCCTCTTCCTCCTTCTCGTCCTTGTCGTCTTCCTCGAGCCGGAAATCGTCTTTGTCGTTGTCGTCGGAATCCCCCTCCTCGTCGCGGAAATCCTCCTCGACGGGGAAAGCTTCCTCTTCGACTGCATCAGCTTCCTCTGGGCGGAAATCCTCTTCGTCCATCGCGAAGGCGTCCTCCGCTTCTACTTCTACTTCTTCTTCCTCTTCTTCTTCTTCTTCTTCTTTTTCTTCTTCTTCTTCTTCTTCTTTTTCTTCTTCTTCTTCTTCTTCTTCTTCTTCTTCTTCCTCTTCTTCTTCTTCTTCTTCTTCTTCCTCCTCCTCCTCCTCCTCCTCCTTTCTTTTCGTTCTACCTCCTGCCGTTGTCCCTCCTCACATCCACGGGAAGGGTGGCTCTTGGGGGGATGAAAGCGCTATGGTACTACCGGACAAACAGGGCAAGCGCAGGCTCCACCCTCCCAATACCATCTTACCAGCACCTTACACGAACACGTACACGCCAGGGAAGTCCGTGCCCTGGTTTCCTCGCGACGACCCCACACCGCGCATGAAGTACGAGTTCCTTTCTCTGCTTCCCGTCGGACCGCTGGGCTCAGC
>BNWK01000489.1 GCA_025998775.1 Alphaproteobacteria bacterium
TGATCTAAAACATCGTTATCTTTGGTTGTATAAATCACCATTTAATCAATCTCTCCAATAAATTGCTGGCCACGCTCAAAAATCCTGATAAAGTTTCGCTACTTTCTTCTGATGTCCGCTCTAAACTGAGAGAAAATTCGATCTTTCGCGGTGTACCATCCGGCTTGAAATGACTCTGGGTTTCGCTGATATTTGAGATGACAAACGCCCCCAAAACGTCGCCAGCATCTGTGATCAGAACATGCGGATGATTCGCAAGCGCAGACGTTCGCAGATTGTCTATGGTTTTGTAATTTCCTGTGAAATCAGGATAAAACACGCCGTCGATGTCGATTTTGTCACCGCTAATTCCGAGTCGTTGAAAATATGGCAGTTCTCCGATGCGATCGATTTTTGCGTTGTTGTAGTCCGTTGATCGCTTGAAGCCCTGATTTGCAGCGGTTCGAATGGAAAATTTGAAATCTCCAAGTATCATATTTATGGTACCTCGCCGATCGGGTCATACAAAAATGCTCCGGAAAATTCCTTCATTTTTTCCGAAACTGAATTTGCAATTGACGTTGGATTTTGGCCAGGAGTTGCATTTACAGTAATATTAAAACTATTATTTTGGTTCTTGCTCACATTCGCCTTTAAAATTTGAGGTAATTTCAGTGATTCGGTTTTTTGTTTTTCATCAGATGAGCTGAACAGACTGCCAATCCATGATTTCGTGGGCTCAAGTGCAGAACCGTCGTTTGTCTTTGAAGTTTGATGGGTTTCTTTTGTGTCTGGAGTTTTTTTCTCTTCTGATGAGCTGAATAAACTTCCAATGCCAGATTTTATTGTGTTAAACGGAAACATGATTTTATCAAAAATTCCTGTCGCAAAATTTGAAAATTTTTCCCAAATCGGCTTGATACTATCCCAGATTGTGGTGAAAAATGCCTTCACTTTTTCCCAATTTGCAATTATTAGCGTCGCGCCAACTGCAAGTGCTGTAATTGCGGCTCCAATTGGATTTGCTGCCACAACCGCAGTTAGAGCTCGAAATGCAGTGGTTACAGTCGGTAAAACAGTTCCAGTAGCCAAAAGTTTTGTTTGGAGTATAGCAAATGCAACCTGAATTCCCTTAACCACAGCACTTGCGCTCAAAATTCCACCCTTCACAAAAGTCCAGGCGTAGCCCAAAGCAATTGCAGCGACTTTGCATGAAATCAAAACGCC
>BNWK01000490.1 GCA_025998775.1 Alphaproteobacteria bacterium
CGTTTTGTCAATTATCACCATACACATTAACTCTCCGTTTCCGGTCAGAGTCAAGCGAAAAAACCTTCTTTTTCTCTCCATTTCGAGCGTTTTCCGCTTTTATATAACGAACGATGCCGTCATACACCAACTTTGCCAATTGAGCAGGTTTTGAACTTGCGTCTATCGCTTTCTTAGATTGTGTTTTCGGTGTTTTATTCATGGTCGTTCTCCATATCTTTGAGAAAGGCTTGTATTTCAGTTTCCACATACAACCATGCGCAGTCGTACTCGTAATGCTTCGGGAAAAGCGAAGATTTCGACATTTCTTTAAAATCCCCGTATTTGATGTCGTATTTCTGCAGAATATCCCATCTCGTCAGCAGATTTGCTCCGGGCTCTCTTTCTTCGGTTAAACTTATATCCATTTTTTATATCCTTTCATTAATTTGCATCTGTAACTCGCATCATGTTTTTTTGACTCACGCTATTGTTGGCAATTATTCTGCGCTTTTGGAGGCGGATGTGAGAACAAAAAAGATTTTCTGAACATAAACCTAAAAATCAGAAATTTTTGTTGTCCACGCTTCTGGAGTTTTTTGACGGCGTTTTTTGATTCAAATTTCAAGGCGTGGCTGGCGTTTCTGAATTTTGTCTTGCATTTTAGATACTTGGTCTTATCGGGTCTAGGCTTGGTCTTAAAATCGACCTCTAACCCATTGATTTTATTGGACAAGACCAAAAGACCCAAAAGACCGGCGAAAAACAGCGTATATGTTTTTTTTATTTTTTTGAGAATAGAAAAAAACGAAAGCTTGTCAAACGAAATTTTCCAAAAGAACGCATATATAAAAGAAACCAAAGGATAATATACTATTATACCTTTAGGTATACTCTCCTCCAATTTACATGATACATAATATATATCGCTTTGTAAATAGATTGTTTTAAAATTCTCAGTTATATTTTTATTCATAGCTACGCCTCAAAAATTCTGCTGTTAATTACGTACATTCTCTGTTGTTTTCCATTGATGCATGGGCGCGCAGTCGCACGATCTTTATCATTGCCATGTTCCATGATTCCGAGATCAACCAACAATTTTGTAACAGCTTTCAATGGGATACCTTTTGCGATGATGTTTTTGAAATATTCCGGAAACACGTAATAAACATCGTCTAAATCTCCATGTGCGTTTATTTGCTCTTCCACATATCCAGCTCGTT
>BNWK01000491.1 GCA_025998775.1 Alphaproteobacteria bacterium
GTGGGGGGAAGTAGGCGGCAGCACTCTGTCGGTAGTTCTCCCGAATGTACGAGAGTGGATGGAGATACCTGGGTGCAAGAATGGGAGAGAAAATAATAGAAATACAGAAAAAGAAAGGAGTGAATGCAAAACAAAAATAAAAACAGAAACATGTGTGTTGGGATACACACACACACACACACACACACACACACACACACACAAGAACCTTGGCGGAAGAGGAGGGACGGTGAAGAAGGGAGCGATGAGGAACTTGACCATGATGGAAATGTGGCGTGGATTTATTGGCTCCTCAGACATGGGGGACGACGGACGCTCCATTGAGACCACCACCGCACCCTTGCCCCCCGCTGCGGGTGTGGAGTTTGACATCCGGTTCAGGTTTGACATCCGCTGTTGGGTTGTGGGTGTGTGTGCAGGAGCGGGTGCAGAGGCTGCTGCTGTTTCGACCGCCACGATGCGGTGCAGGGTGTGGAAGGCGCTGTCGAGCACGGAGGCCGAAGGGTACGCCAGCAGGAGTCCGGACACCACCTTTGCGAGGTCATGCAGTGAAAACGTATACGTGTGCGGAAGAGGGTACGGCGTGCCAGAACCGGCAGAGTCTGATCCAACTGCACCAAAAAACATTAATCAGTACATATCTATCACAAAACAAATACAAAAAACATTGTTCTGTCATGTAATCCTGGGTCTTTACAGCCACCTTCCCAAACACGTAGACCGTTGCTTCAAGAAGCTTCGCAAGTGCGTTTGGCAGACGCATGATATCTTGCAAACCTGCACAATGTTTTTTATTTTTAACATTTAAATGCATATAACATGACCACACACGAAACAAAATGGACGTCGTACGATTCTCGAAGAAGAACGTCGTCTACGAATTTGTTTGATAGGAAATTGCTATCTTAACTTTAGTTGATATTGAAAGTTGTTGCTGTTCTGTTTCCTTTATCTATGCATGCTTTATCTATGTAGCTATCACGCTTTCTTTTTTGTATGTATGATTTCTTGTTTTTTACGTGTGTGCAGATTCCGCTGTTCGACTCGGACGTGGAGGTACCTGCCATGCACGAGATGAGGTCCATGGCAGAGGCCATTGCTGCTGCCCTGGGTTTGTCTCTTACATTCGTAACTGGCTGCTTTTTCTTGTTTTTTGCTGTTCTTAATTTCTTCACACTGTCACATTCAAGCGAACCCACTCACCC
>BNWK01000492.1 GCA_025998775.1 Alphaproteobacteria bacterium
TAACGCCCTGAAATATAGAGATCTACTTTGCCATTATCATTCACTTATGTCCTTAGCCGACAACGGATGGATCGCCTGGAGCGGAGAAAATGAATACATAGGCTCATCTAAAAAATTCAGATCGTTTTTTGATCTTAGAAATAATCCAGCGCTTTTCATTAGTGACATTCTAGCGCTCATCTCCAGAGAAGACGCAAATCAATTATCCAATTTATTTGGGCAGCTGAAAAAAACAGGCGCTCCATTTAACATCACTGTCTTAGCGCTCGCCAATGATATAAGAGTAGAGATAAAAGCCTCCAAAATAGCGATCAATGGACTGGAAACGATAATTCTATGGGGAAAAGATCTAACAGAACAATTTTCAGAAATGCAAAATCTGAAAGATAAAACCGATGCTGCAGAGAAAACCCTAGATGAATTCCGGGAAGCATTAAATGTCGTCCCAATTCCCATCTGGAAAAGAAACGGCAATCTCGACATAACATACTGCAATAAAGCCTATGCGGAAGCGCTTGATAGTCCAGTCGAAAAGATTTTAGCGAAAAATCTACCTCTGATTCCTGGGAATTTGTTTGGTCAGGGGCATTCCCTTGCGGAAAACGCGAAAAAGTGCAATAGAATGCAGGCAATCTCTCAATTTGCAGTGGTAAAAGGAGTTCGCAGAAAACTATCCGTCCATGAAGTTCCCACGTCAAATCAGAATCTTGTTGGATTTGCCATGGATATCACGTCCGAAGAAAGTCTCGCCTCTAGTTTGGATAGAATTGTTACGGCAAACTACGAAGTTCTGGAAAATCTATCCACTGCCATTGCGATATTCGGCGAAAACACAAGGCTTGTGTTCTTTAACGGCGCATACCACAAGCTCATGAAACTTGAGCAGAGCTGGCTGCATTCCAAACCAACCTATGCTGAAATACTAGATGAAAGAAGGAATAATCGTCAATTGCCTGAACACGCTGATTTTAAGGCCTTTAAGAAATCGCAACTGGCGCTATTTACGTCCATAACTGCTCCTTCACAGGAACTAATGCATTTACCCAACGGAAACACGCTTCGAACAGTAGTGGCCCCATATCCTCTTGGTGGATTAATTTTTATATTTGAGGACGTTACCGATTCCCTAGCATTGCAGCGAAAAAATAATACGCTCTTGGCAGTTCAAAAAGAAACCATTGATCATCTGCATGAGGGAATAGC
>BNWK01000493.1 GCA_025998775.1 Alphaproteobacteria bacterium
CTTCCTTTTCTCCTCCTCCTCCTCCCTCTCCTTATTCATTCCCCACAGCTGTGCCGTCCTCCTCCTCTTCTTCCTCTTCTCTATTGCCATCTCCCACCATCTCCTCCTCGCCGCTACGTCCTTCTAATAATGCATTACCTTCTCTCTCTCACTCCGCTACACTCTTTTCTCCATCCACCACGCGCAGCTATCGTGGTTATGATGTGCTTGGGTGTGGTGGGTGTTCTATGTCTTCCCCGTCTCATTTGTTGTCTCTGACATCCTCATCATCTTCGCCTTTGCGTTGCGGCTCTTCCAACCTGTTCTCACAGTTGCAGGTGTCTCCGCACACATCCTTTGATTTCTCTCCCGAGAAAGCTTCTTCTAAACTACCCACAGACTCTTCCTCCTCCTCATCATCTGCCTCCTCTTCCCATCACCGATGCACAATCAGGCCACCTCGAATTTCTTCTCCGTTGTCTCCACCACTGTCATGTTCTTGTGGTGTGTTGTCATCCTCTCCTTCTTCCTACTCCCAGGCATCAGTGATACCTTACTCTTATGAAACACTTCAAGGTTCTCCCTTATATCTCTCTGCGTCCAATTCTGGGGCATCATCCCTTTCTTCTTCTCCTTCTTCCTCACCAATACCTGATCCTTGCTTTTCTCCATCTCCTCAGTGCATATCAGTTTGCTCACCGGCATCATCCTCTTCATCCCTGCATGTTGTACCTTTCAATGTTTTGCCTTTCTCTTCTATGTCGGTCTCCAACACTTCATCCTCCCCTAGTTCAAGTATTTCATCTTCCTCCTCCTTGCCTACACAAAGTCCTCCTCTGTTTCCATTCAATCCTGAAACATTCATCCAAGCAATGTCTTCAGCATCACCTCTTGCACCTGTACTCAGTCTTTCTTCAGGCGAGATTGCGACGGGGGTTATGAATGCAGTGAACGCAGCAGGACAATGTGGTGGAAGTGTGATGCCCACAGGCGGGAGTAACAGTAGTGATGTGGCAAGCGAAAGAAAGGAGAGTGCTGTGGGAGGAACAGCTTCAGTGTCAGGAAGGGAGAGTGTGGGGATAAACCTCGATTCTCACAACACAGGCCCTCTACCTCCTTTGCCAGTCTCTCGTCCACACACTACTCCGCCCGAGACTGCTTGCGCACCTGGGTCTGCGCCCTCTGCGAAGCTAGCTAACAGAGATACACAGCTGGGTTACTG
>BNWK01000494.1 GCA_025998775.1 Alphaproteobacteria bacterium
ATCTGCAAACAATTCAAGCATTCCCAACCTGTTTCGTCAGCAAATCACCAAATCATACACATGCGGTGGGTGCGGGGAACGAGTGCAGGGTGGTATGGAAAGTGACAATTACAGCTTGATGACAAACGGTGATATTCAGGAGGAACTCAGTATCATGGAGAATGGTCGGCATGTGACAGATGTGCCTACAAAGGCTGAAGACAAATGCCCTTACTGTGAGGGTTTGCATGAGCGAACGCAATTCGTGACTTTTGATTCTCCATCGAAATGCCTGGTTGTGTTCAGAAATTCTGATCGGCTTCTTCGTTCTCTTCAGGACCGTGTTACTGTCTCCGCAATATCTACGTACACTCTTGAAGCTGTTGTGCTGAATGTAAATGCTGTTCACTACTACTGTTTATTTCATGATGGCAAACTTTGGTTCACGGCCAGTGACATGGATATATTTCCTATTTCCCATCAGAGTCTTCCTGCGTACACCTCTTCCCTACGTGTTCAGACTATTCCTTACGTATTCTTCTACTCCTTGCAGAATGATGTGAACGACACTAACCCAGCTCAATTACTTCCTTTCTATTCCTCAAGTTATGGTGATAAGTACTTATCGCAGCTAAGAGTCACTGTTCGTCAGGACCGACTGACAGTCAGAACAGTAACATCGTCAGCATCTAATTCGTCGGCAGAATCCCAAGCGACCAAATCATTTCCTGCATCCAAATCGTTAACGTCCCAATCGCCAGTTTCCAAATCCTTTACTGCATTGACCAAACCATCCGTAACATCATCAGCCTTTTCTTCATTTACAAAGTCTACTTCCAAAACATCCCCTTCATCTTCACTGAAACTAAAAAAAACTAATTCAGCTCTTTGCGTACCTGATCCTTTGAGTGATGCTAAGAAGAAAGCCTCATCTGCCTTTTTTTCTTCATCCTTTCCAAGGTCTATGCCAAACGCGGAAAAGCCATCGAAGAAAACTGACACATCCAAATCTCTTCAAATACAGACAACGTTGTTTTTATTCTTCTCTACGAAATCAAAACAGTCGACCTTTTCTTCTTCGTCGCCGATTCGTCCGCCTTCCTGCTCATCTCCTCCTTCATCATCATCCCCATCTCTTTCCTCATCCTTCTCTTCATCTGAGATTGCCCCAAGCACACCTTCCCACTCGTCCTCGTAAAAGTCCTCATCATCTTCACTTT
>BNWK01000495.1 GCA_025998775.1 Alphaproteobacteria bacterium
TATCAAGACCACCTTGCTCTGGAACGCCAGCGGGTTTTTTTCGTTTTTTTATCATTTTTCATCGTCTTTCGTCGTTTTTTTTAAGGAGGAGGACTGGCAGACCATTTGGATGAGGACGTACGAGAGAACTGGCCACCTCCCGCGCTACTATGATCGTCGCCCGATCCTCAAGCACAACAACTAGCTCCCCGACGATCGTGAACGATGAGAAAAGCACTATTTTTCATTTTTTTTCGTTTTTTTCAACTTTTTTTTTCACTTCAGACGATTAAAAACATGTTTATTTAATTCAACGTCAACGTTCAACGACAATCAGAAGTGTTTTTTATGACCAACGACGATCAACGTCGACGTTCGACGTTGAATTAAATAAACATGTTTTTTATGACCAGCGATGATCGGTGTCGACGTTCGACACTGATCAAAAACGTTTTTTATGACCACCGACGATCAACGTCGACGTTCGACGATCAGATTCTGACCAGCGACGATCAACGTCGACGTTCGACGATCAACGTCGACGTTCGACGATCACTTTCAACACCATCTTTCATCTTTGTTTCAGATAAAAAACGTTTTTTAACGAACCAATTTTTACCCACTGACGACGATCAATTACTAAAATTGGTTCGTTAAAAAACGTTTTTTATCTGAGACAAAAATGAAAGATGGTGATGGCGATGACAAGAGGTTTTTCGACGAGGATGATAAAGCTGATGATAGCGATGCTTATCTTGACTTGGACGAGGATGGAAAAGAAGAAAGGATTGAATGGCTGCTAAACAAAATTGATGCAATTACAGAAGAGATGAATAGTATAAGGCAGTTGGCAGATTTATTGGGTCAACCTGATTTGAAGACAAATACATATTGGATGAGTTTGATGCGGAAAAGAATACGTCTGCAAAAGGAGCTGGAAGAACTGACCAAAGACGATCGTCCAACTACAGTTCCACTTCCTCCACTTCCAACGTCAGCTGCTGGATTTGATATGTCTCAAGTCAAATACGATCCTAAGTTGTGGAATCCTCCAAAGAACACACATATATACTCTGATCCATGGTGGGATTGGATGGATGGTGAACAAGAGGTGATAAAGGAAAAACTGAAGAATCCAACTTTCAAGTCAGCATATGACTATTACTTGCCTCTGGAGATAGCAAAAGCAGTGGAAAATAATGAGAAGCGGTTGAATAGT
>BNWK01000496.1 GCA_025998775.1 Alphaproteobacteria bacterium
TTCAATTTCGAGGCTCAATCACTTCACGCTTACGCATTCCGGCTCTCGTGCTCTCGGCCCTACGCTTAATCATGGCGTCGCCGCTTCTGATCCAAGGACTCGATACCTGGTGCTCGCTAGGCTTTCCAGGGCTGGGCTGCCTCCAGCTGTATCTCAGCAGCTTACAAATAATGCTCAATATTGAGCTTTAAGTGAAAGTGACGTTATCTACGTTCTCGCCACTTTGCAGGACGCACCGCATTACTGACAAATTTCAGGCCTTCCCAAAATCCAACTCCTCAGGTTGAAGATGTATATAGTGTCCAACAGTGCTGACCTATGTGATTATTCCGGATACATACAACATAAAAACGCATCAAAAACTTCTTGGATTGCTGAATTTTTTCACAACTCTAGCAATGGCAGTCGCTCCGATTATTGGCGGCTACACGACTTTGCTTTTCGGCTGGAGAGGAAATTTCTACTTGCTCCTATTTCTTGGAATTCTATGCTACGTTTTGGGATATTTTTTCCTACCAACTGGCGTTAAAAATAACGATGTTTCTGTAAACTTGATCGAATATGCAAAAGTCCTAAAAAACAAAAAAGCCATGCTTTATGTTTTCACCATATGTTCTTTCGCAATAGGCTACTGGACATTCATTGCCATATCTCCGCTTTTGTACGTAAATGATTTGGGAGTAAAATTGGAACATTGTGGGGAATGGCGTTTTTTGCTTTGGCGCTGATATCAATTTTGCTACTGCTGTTGACGAATTCCCAAAATCCTCTGCTGATAACGATGGCTTTGGTCATGTTGTCCGCAGCTATGGTTTGTCCGGTAAATATATTATGTCCCCATGCGTTCGAGGCTGCTCCCAATGAAAAGGGAAAACTTATGGCCATGCTTACACTGGTAAAGTTTGGAACTGTTAGTTTTTTGGTACAGATTACCAGTTTCTTCTATAAGGGAAGCTTTTTAGCAATCGGCCTGACAGTCTCCGCAACTATCGTGGCATCTCTGATGCTATACGCGATTCGTTATGAAAAGGCATATTGCATAGCATCAAACAATGAGGCGAAAGTTTGAATGGAAGAGCGAATTTTTTGCTTCATATGGCTCCAAGAATGTTCTATTGGATTTAAATCTGGAGAGTATGGAGGCTGAAATACGAGGTGACATCCGACTCTTTTTAAAATCTCCCGAATTTCTTGCGC
>BNWK01000497.1 GCA_025998775.1 Alphaproteobacteria bacterium
GTGCTACCCTGGACATGCAGCATCCACACCACAAGCGCTGCCTGTGCCGCCACCCGCGGCTGTGCGTGGACGGCCGCGTTTGGCACGCCTCCTGTGTGCTACGTGCGCTGCGACGCCGGTCTGACGGAGGAGATGTGCAAGCCCATCCGCGGCTGCTCATGGAACGGTGCTCAGAAGCGGTGCCTGGAAAACTGCAAAAGGGGGAACACGTCGGCGCTTTGTGCGGGAATTGAGGGCTGCAGTTGGGTATCGGGAATGTGCAAAGAGACAGCCGCTGCTGCAGGTGCGAGTGGGGGAGCGTGCACGGAGTCATCATCATCATCATCATTGTTTTCGTCTTCTTCGTCTTCTTCTTCGTCTTCTTCTTCTTCTACTACTGCTTCTTCTTCTTCTTCTTCTTCGTCCACTTTGTCTTCCTCGGCGTTTACTACACTGGTGTGTCATTGTTATTTATTGTTATTTGATGTTATGTGTTGTTATGATGGCCATGATTATTGTCTTGATTGCAGATGGATTTGCTTGATGAGAATCCTTCTCTGGATCGATTATCATTTGCAAAAAATTTTGGCTTTGAAAAAATCAGAGATAACATCCAACATTGCTGATTACAAGCTCTTAATTCTGATTTTGGAACCTATGTTTGATTTGTTTTTGCGATTTCAAGTTAATTGCTCCATTGTGTATAATTTTTTTCCAATACTTCAGCAATGTTTTCTTTACTATGTTTTCATGTCTCCCTCCCCTATGTTTCAAGATCAAAAATGGAAAAATATCTTGCATGCAATTTGCTCAGATTTTGTAAATCTGTTTTTCAAGTCTGAGTTTTCTTTGTTGTTCGTCGTAGCTTACTCATTGTCTGCGTGTGGTCAGGAAGCTTAGAATAGACAAAACGTGTGGCTTCAATACTCACAGTTCTCTCCTGCATGCACGCCGTTTTGCTGTGTGCTTTATTTTGTGTGACGAGTTCGTGAATGTTTGGAGATGCATCTTATTTGATTTGTTCGATTGATTGACGCAGATTAGGATGCGCCCTGCTGTGCTCATTTCGCTACACGCATTCCGGCATACACGCTGCACCCCACTGTGCTGCACGCAAGCTGCTGTGTACACGCCGCACCCTGCTCCGCTGCACGCACTCCACTTCACGCACCTTACTCCACTTCATGTACTCTAGTCCACTTCACGCACCTTGCT
>BNWK01000498.1 GCA_025998775.1 Alphaproteobacteria bacterium
GAAACGACTGTTAGAGTCTTAGAAGAATAGTGAGCCTTACTGAATTGTTCTTGTTATTTTTACGACACAGAAATGTCTTTAACGAACATACCTGTTCCACAAGCTATAGATGCCAATAGAGCAGCTCTAATTGGGGTGAATCCTAAAATGAGTAAAAGAGTGCAAAATCCAAATTATGATCCATTTGGACCTCGTGAGATAAAAGACGAAGTTAGTTATGGTAATGGTGTGAGGGCGGATAGGGTTGCAAAGGTGAAGCAACGATATCCTAATCTAGGTGACGGCGATATCAGTAGCATTCTATCTCTTGGTGCACCCAGCCGAAATAACCTGCAAAAGAACAGAATATCACAAGCTGACAAAGACGCATTAAGAACATTAGCTGCCACACATCAAGTTAAATACAATCCGAACCTGAATAGTGAGATAACTGCCAAAGCATTCATCACCAAGCAGGCCGCAGCAGCAAGTAAGATAAAGAACTCCAATCAAAGAGCAGCGGCTGTGGCAAAGTGGCAAAATATGATTACTGAATACAGAGACTTAGACAACAAACCTGAAACACCTGATAATCTCATCTTGAGAAATAGGAATGACAACAACGATATCTACAGCATAGATGGTATGCGACTCACAGGCAGAACTAATGCAATTGTACAAAGAGGCGTGTTCGATCAATTCCCAACAAAAGATCAAAGAAGAGATAATGCTCTTTAAATATCTAAGACATACAGGAAGTATCTCAGGAAGTATTTGAAACCAGAAGATCGTGCCAAACATCCCTTTGATGCCCCGATGGCGGCCAACATAGACGCAAAGTTAGCAGCAGACGAGCCATTGTTTAGTAGGGTTGCTGCTAGAATAAGAGCGATACTCGCATCATGGGGTGTAACAATCAAAGATCGAAATGGTCAAACACAGCTGACTACTCTTCATTATGGATACTTAACTTCAAAGGTCGCACCTGATTGTTACAGAGGTTATACAATTCCAGCTCTTGTAGTGCAAAGTGTGTAGCGACAACATGTTGCACCTCAATATAACTGGATTGTTGATCCTCGGGGATTCCTACAGAACAAGAAATTCAGAAATTCCATGCTAGCTGCTTGAAATAACGGTCAAAGAATTACTGATAACTTACAATTGATTGAAGCATCATTACAGAGACACGCAAAAGGATTACCAAAT
>BNWK01000499.1 GCA_025998775.1 Alphaproteobacteria bacterium
AATCAAAGCAAGTGGTCACAAAAAAAAAAATTTTTTTTTTGTAAAGATAAAAGAGCAAAAATTGTATCAGCCAGGAATGCACTAGGTGAATTGAGGGACAAATCACACCCTCAGAGGAGAAGAATGGGGATGATTGAAGATGTCAATGACAATAAGGATGAGGAGAGACAGTACCAGCATTCAGAAAATGAGGTTATATGGCAATAGAGCCCCCAACATAAGCTTTTTTTTTTTTCACCATGGCAAGCGAATAATGACAAATCAGCATAACCACAAGTTTAAAATCATCATAAACAATCACACAAACATGCTCGGGAAGAGTCCCCCAAAGGAAATCCAAAAAAAACTTTGTTGGGGTGCACTATTGGCATAGAACTTCACTTTCAGAGTGCTGGTGCTGTCTCTCCTCATTCTTATTGTCATTGTCATCTTCAATCATCTCCATTCTTCTCCTTTGAGTGTGTGATTTGTCCCTCAATTCACCTAGTTCATTCCTGGCTGATACAATTTTAGCTAAGTTCCCAATACAAAAAAAACTTTTTTTTTTTTGTAATCACTTGCTTGGATTCATTCAGGAAGGTTTTGTTTGTGATATTTTGTGATGATATATGTTGCTGATTACGATCATTCTCACCTCCATGCACACACACCCTCCCTTGCTCCCTCAGTATGTGTGTATTTACATACAGTATTCCATCCTCTTTTTTTTTTTTTTTTTTCTGTTTGTATATGTGTGGGTGTTTGTAGATGTGAATTTACATTTAACTATCCTTCTTTGACATCCCTCTTTTCATCCCTTCTTTTTCTTTTTTTCTTTTTTTTTTTTTTTCAAGCAGAAGACGGCATACGAGATTGCCTCTTGTCTCGTGGGCTCGGAGATGTGTATAAGAGACAGCAGTTTTCCCTCCTTTTTTTTTTTTTTTTTTTCCTGTTTGTATATGTGTGGGTGTGTATAGATGTGAATTTACATTCAACTATCCCTCTCTGACATCGCACTTTACATCCCTTCTTCAACTTTCTTCACTTTCTTGTTTTTTTGCCCCCCTCCTATAATACCGCTTTTCCTTACTTTTAGAGTCGTGTGTCTCCTTGTCGGATTGTGTGTATGACTGCGCTCTATATTCCCTCCCCTGCCCCGACCCCTGAGTGTCACTGGCTGCGACGACATTCGCGTGTGTGGGCCT
>BNWK01000500.1 GCA_025998775.1 Alphaproteobacteria bacterium
GATCTTCTCTCCGATCCGGAAAGTGAGCTTCCTATTTGCCTGCGTAGGCGACAGTTTCCTGTGCGACTCGCATTCTCTATGACAATAAACAAATCGCAAGGGCAGAGTCTGGACCGGGTTGGAATTGTGCTAAAAACCCCCTGTTTCACACACGGACAATTTTACGTAGCTGTATCCCGCTGTAGATACAGAGAAGGTCTCAGGATTGCAGCATTCGATGAAGAAGGAAATCGCATTCACACTGCCACAAACGTGGTGATCAAACAATTCTTGCTAAATCCTCCACGTTGAATCTTTTTTCACACTTTGTGATTCTTGTTCGTCTACTTTATAGTTGCTTTTTAGTTCATGTTTGTCGCTAAGAAGAAGTGAAGGTTATGCTCTTTCTCAATCCACGTGTCTGTTTCCCTCAACCTCCCCCATGCTTCTTCACACCCTATCACTCCCCTTCTCCCTTTTTCTCTCCGTTTGTTTCTGTCCTTCTTTCCTTTCGCTTCCATTTTTGGATTCTCTTCTTCACCCTCTGCTTCTCTTTCTTTTTTTTTCTGCCGGTCTATTTATCTGTCTGACTGTGTGTATGTGTGTCTACTTATCAATCTGTACGTGTGCATTTGTTTATTTGTGTCTTTCTCTTTCTCTTTTATATATCTGTCTGTTTGTCCATCTATCTCTCTTTCTTTCTCCTTCTTTTGTGTGCATGTGTCTATGCCTCTGTCTATCTCTTTGTGTGTCTGTCTGTTTGTTATTACCCACTCTCTCTCTCTCCTTTTTCTTCTCTCTCCTTTTCCTTTTCTCTCCTTCTCTTTCCTTCTCCTTCTCTCTTTCTCGTTGTCTCTCCTTCTCATTCTCTCTTCTTCTCCTTCTCTCTCCTTTCCCTTCTCTTTCCTTTTCCTTCTCCAGCTTTCTCCTTCTCTTTCTTTCTTCTCTTCCTACTTTCTACTTCTCCTCTTCTCTCCTTCTCCCTTCTTCTCCTTCCCTCTCCCCTTCCCTCTCATTGTATGTCTCTCTTCTATTCCTTCTCCCTTTTTTTCCTTCTCTCTCCTTCTCCTTCTCTCTCCTTCCTTTTCTCTTTGTCTCTCTTTCTCCTTCTCTCTCCTTTTCCTTCTTTCTCCCTCCCTTTTCTTTTCATCCCCTCTCTTCTTTTCCTTCCTTTTTTTCATCTCTCTCCTTCTCTTTCTTTTT
>BNWK01000501.1 GCA_025998775.1 Alphaproteobacteria bacterium
TTCATCGATGTCGAAGTAACAGGAATGGGTGGTGTTGTGTAATCCATCTCGGCCTGTCAGTCCTTCCGGCTTTTCCTGTCCCTTGTGCAAATCATTCGTGTTTCCATTGTCGTGAGTAATTGTCGTGAAGTAAAAAATTTTATCCAACCTGTCTTTCACTACTCTGTTCTTCACTTATGGGAGTTAAGGAGCTGCCCTTTCCTTCTCTTGAATTGCATTTTTTTTGCTCCTCCTGCAGTGACCTCCCTCCCTCTGTATTTGCACTTCGTCTTTTCATTGTTTTGATGGTTGTTTCGTCATGCGATGTGCTGATTTCCCACACATTTCTCGTGATATCGTCTTTTACAAGAACTTCATGATGGGGACTGACCATGATGGCCATGCAATTACAGAAACGCTGGAGTCTACATTTCACACAAGTGCAATAACTGTGCCTCAAAACAGGCTGCGGAACGAGTGACAGTCGTTCTCTGGTTCTTCACATGTTTGCTCCCTATTATTCCTTTTGGCTTCTGCTTCCTCTTTATAACGGGTTCATATTTTTCGCTGTTTCTGTTCCATGTTTTTTTTGCACACCCAATATAAATATGGCCAAATGTTATTGACAATATTCGTTTGAACGCGTATCTGAAAAGAAATTCACGTATTTCCTCTCCCACACCTGTTGGATTCCTGCTGGGTGTAAAATTATGATGAAGCCTTGTGGCCGAGTTACTCTGAGACATGTTCCCATACGTGACATTTTCTGGGTGTTCACAGAAGATACTCTCTCTCTCTCTCGGAGATCTGGTCTGATCGCAAAATGCGATAAAAAAAGTCTCCGACCGAATTTCGAAACAAGGAATCATCGTAACGGAGTTTGGTCTGAGACGAACTGTCCCATTCTGCGGTCGGACATCAACCGCTGCCATTCTCTCTCTCCCTGTCCTCCTTCCTCTCTTTCTCTCTCCCCCTCTCCCTCTGCTGGCCGTATTTTTCACTTAAACCAAACTTGTGATGGTGAGTCAAGCTCTTTCATGAACATTTATCAAGCTATGAACAACATTTCTTTTGAATCATCTCACAGAGAACGCACAGCATTGCGCAGACAGACTCTCCACACACCGGCACAGATGCATGCATCCTCGCGCATCCTCGTTTGTCTGTTCCCACGCACCGCCCACTCTTGAATGCCCATGCTC
>BNWK01000502.1 GCA_025998775.1 Alphaproteobacteria bacterium
CGGATTGAGGAGTCTTTATTTGAAGTCCTAAACAAAAGAAGCCAGAGAAAAAGTTACACCTGGGACGAGTTTCGCGACAAAGTCCTAGAGATGTTTCCTTTGGCTAAACCAAGGATATACGCTCATAATCGGTTAGTAAAAGAATATTATTCTTCTCATTTGATGAATTTATATAATCAATTGCTTCACTGCCTTGTGTGAAATATTTTATGATGATGTCGTTTGAGTATTCCTTTAGACGATTTCCACAAACGCTATGGATTGACAGATCATCATCCAATACAACCACTATACCGCCTTTGCGTAACACGATCCGTTCTGCAACCCAAGCTGGAGGCTCTACCTCTGGAAATACAAGAACAATTTCAGTGCCAATATTTTCTGTGGATTTGATCAGCATTTGCCCATTCATTTGCTGTAGCGTATTTTTAACCTGCTTCATGCCAATACCATATCCGCTTTCTTTTGTGCTACTAACTGAAATATTACTCATAAATTTGTCGACCATTTCTTTGGGCATACCACTTCCGTTGTCCTTTATACTAATTTCGACTTTCTGATCTTTGGCTGAAAAAGATACATCTATAATTCCTGCCCTGCCTTCAAGAGCTTCCAGAGAATTGTTAATGAGGTTGGAGATCATGCGGCAGAAATCGGAATAATCTCCACCTATAAAGGTAAAATTGCTCGAAGAATCGCAGGAGAAGTTAAACGCCACATTTAGATCTTTGTATTGATATTTTTTGTTATTAAGGATTTCCAATAAACTAATATAAATCGATATATATCGCTCGGAGAAACGTATGTCGCTTGATTTTTCTTCATCTTCCTTTATTTCCCTATACTTATTAAGCACATTGTTAGCAATATTCTCGATGCTGGTCGCGACATTTCTCAGCGCAATATGTTCTTTCTCCGAAAGACCTTTACAGTTTTTTGCAATCATAGACAATGCTGCCAATGGAGAACGAATGTCATGCGCTACCTGTTCAAAAACAACTTTAAGCTTGTTTTGTTGTTCCATCTGTTGTGCTTTTTTACGGTCAGTGATGTCCACGGGTGTTTCATAAAATTTTAGAGATATGTTTAGTTAATATTTAGGAGGCTTGTTCGACGAGCTTGCATTACATAAAAATGCACAAAAAAGTAGCAAAAAACGATCGGTTGCTACGTCTTTCAC
>BNWK01000503.1 GCA_025998775.1 Alphaproteobacteria bacterium
GTATTCAATTACAGTTATTTGTGTCAGAACGCAGTGGGGTGAATGATAAAATGCTTTTATATTGAAGGAAAAAAGAAATTTTTTTTGATGTTTCCATTTTGGAATGTGTTTGTGATGTTATTTATATTTGTCACACATCTCCACTTCCCTCTCTTCGTGTCTCTCGTGATATTGCTGTCATTTTGTTTGTTTCTCTTCCTTTCCCCCCTATCGCTGCCTTTCCAACCTTTCAGGCCCTGGATCTAAATGCGGAGTGGCTTTCCGGTGTCCTCGTACCTCGTGCCGCGCAGAGCAACACTCAGACATTGTCAGACGCAGCAATACTCGATGCTTGCGATAAATTGAACCTGTGTGGGAGGCTGTGTCTTCATGGTGTACGTAGACAACCCTTGGAGGGGGAGTGTGGGGTAGGCAACAGCCACAGTCAGCCACGGAGTACAGAGGAGGTAGGAGAAGACGAGTGTGTGTATGGAGAGACGACTCAGATGGGTGGCAGCAGAGGCAGGGGAGCAGGAGGGCAGCATTGTGAGCGCGCACAGGCTCATCTTGTCCTTCGACTGCAGGCACCGCAGTGTCGACCGCCTCGACGGTGTGCTGTCATGCGAGGGGAAGTAGTATAAGCTATGAAGGTGGCCAAGATGGAGGCTGTGTGTGGGCAGCAGCAACAACGGAGGAGGTTGTGTGTGTGTGGTTGAAAGAGGGGGTGCGGAAGATGGTGCATGTGCCAAGAACAAGCGAGATGGTGGGCTGCACGCTGCTGCAAAGGTGGTGCATGTGTGTGTATGTGTATGGCAGCAGTGAGGCTGAATGAAGGCAGGAGTTGTAAGTCGAGTGAAGGGCAAATGGTGTTTGATGATGAGGATATGAGTATTGAACAAAAGATGTGATGATTGTCCTTTTTTTTTTTTTTCACCTCATTTCTTATGTGCGCGCATGCAATTATTTTCTCTCTCTCTCTCTACGGTGTTTTCCAAACAATAGGTTTATGGGATTGAGTTAATGTCAAACCCAGATTAAAACAAAAAAAAAATTTTTTGAATAAAGAAGTAAAAAAAAGGTGAAATGAAAAAAAAAAAAAAATTTTTTTTCATGGGCTTTTTCATTCCTGCTCTCTCTCTCTCTCTCTCTCTCTCTCTCTCTCTCTCTCTCTCTCTCTCTCTCTCTCTCTCTCTCTCTCCC
>BNWK01000504.1 GCA_025998775.1 Alphaproteobacteria bacterium
AGTCATATAATACCTGAGGACGACTGGATTGACGAAGAATACAGAGATCCGTACCAACAACCGCCTTCATCATACTCGAAAACTTGGACTCTTCCCTCGGGTACGGAAGTCGTGAAAGAAAAAAATGGGAAGTCGAGTAAGAGGAGATCTACGCGAAGAACAACGAAAAGTACGGATTCGTCGTCTTCAAGTGGTGGGCAGAAGTCAAAAGGGATAACACGAACTGTAGTGAGAAGAAGAACGAAAAATAAAAACGAGTAATTGCGCTAGTGTGGATGAATAAGTTGTATCCACAACGCCTATTTCTCAAGCAACTGCAACTGTTCGAAAAGGTCGTGCTTGATTTGGAAACAATTTTTCTCGAAATCTTGACTTCGAGCACGCTGAGGGTGACCTTCTCACATCCACGATCTATAACGGCGTCAAACTTACCATCTTTTAATAACTGATAAGCCAACTCTGTCTGGTTAATCACAGTATTTATGGTTTTATCCTTGACGAAGGAGCTTAAGTCGGACAGAGAAAAGAGGTATTTGGCGAGTGCGGTTATCACTCGAACATACTCATACTTGCTTATTGTAGGCCTGGTGATCTTCGGATGATACACTTCTATTTCGTTTTCCGCTGACGTATTAAACTCAACTTCGTACACATTAAGACCTCGCTCTTGATTTTCGACCTCATTCTTCTCCTCCGTCATTTCGATTTCGTCGTCGTTGTCGTTCATCTCATGTTCATCTCCTCCAGCGATTTCACCATCAAACGCCTCGTCGTATTCTTCTTCCATTTCCTCAAGAGTAAAAATCATTTATTTTTTTAACACTGTCGTAAAGAACATGAGTGACACCAACGAATGGCATACGGTTGGACTGCTCAATACTCCGTCCGTCGTAGGTAAGTCATCGGAATGATTCGGTAACGTAGGAGGCGATCGTGTCGCAGTTCAGCGTCGATTTGCCGAGAGAGCCCTGTCGAAGATGCATATTGAGACTAGAAAATACCTCCGCGGCTTGTCTCAGAAGCAGCTCTACAAGCTTATTCAATCTATCGACCTATCGCCTAATCTTCCCTTTCAACCTCGCTCGTGTGCAAGTAAGAGTCATCGGTGGTTCTATAGTGGATGGTGTCGCGTAGGTGAGAACAATTCAAACAAGCTTGATTCCTCCACAATAGTAAAGC
>BNWK01000505.1 GCA_025998775.1 Alphaproteobacteria bacterium
TAACACACAGATGTACTTCGATGTTAGGAACGGGAAAGATTTCATCCATAAGTTCATTAAAGAGCTTTTCAGACATGCACACAAATTGAGTGAGAATAAAAAATACGCTGATATTCCCGGTGTTGGCAAGGAAGTAATGAAGAGGATCAATGAACTCGCTAAACCAAACGAAATTCCTATATTAGGATTTAACTCAGCGAAGTTCGATATGAATCTCTTTCTCGAATACTTGTCGTGTGATGAATGGGCCATCGATAAAAATGGATGTTTGTGCACCAACACTAATATGAAGATGATAAAAGTAAATCAGCTCAACGCCGAAGGGAAGACTGATGAATTCAGCATTACAATTATCTTTAAAGATCTTCTGAATTTCGTATCACCGGGAACTTTAGAAAGTCACGCAAAAGATTTTGGTGGAGTGAAGAATACTAAAAGTCATATGGCGTATGAAGCCTACGACGTAGACACAGTTGATAAAGTGTTGTCAAGAACAACGTTTTTTACAAAAGATGAGTTCTATTCTTATTTAAAGAACCATGATTATACAGTCGCTGAATATGAAGAAGCAAAGACGTGTTGGGTCGAAGCAGTCTGTGGTAGATTATTAGAGCTGGTACGAATGGATGCCAACAAACGAAAGACATCATCTCGGAACAAGCTGTTCACACTTTACGATTATCTTGAATACTATAACAAAAAGGATGTCAAAATAATGAGGTCTATGACCGACAACCTAATAAGAAACATGTGGGTTGATAAAGTTGATATGCTTCAGAACTTTTCATTAGCAAGCAACGCAAGTGCTACCAAGTTTGCCATGGCTTATGAGGACTTTGATATCAACGGTGATTATAGCAGTGAAGAGGAGAACGCATTACCTCCATACCAATTGACCCACGGTAAGTGGAATAAGATGTGCTCTCAATATAGAAAGCAAGACGTGACTGCAAAAAGGAGTATCAAAGAAAACGTCAGCGCAAAGAACTTCGAATACTTTGAACCATTATTCAAAGGAGTCTGTCATATATGCAGCAGACGATTCACTGATGTACTTCACCCGACGTTAGATCGTATTGACAACAAAAAAGGTCACACCAAGGATAATGTCATGCCATGCTGTGAGCTTTGCAACAGATCGAGAGGTGATAGAGACTTAGATGAAACTAAACTGAGG
>BNWK01000506.1 GCA_025998775.1 Alphaproteobacteria bacterium
TGGCAGTACTGCCTTGATATGTTCTTTCAATTGAATATCCTCAAACCTTTGATACCATCGTATAACTTGTTGAGGCTACTATACAACTTATCTCATCAAAAGTTCAAATTATTTTTACACAGATCCTAATATGAACGAACCACAGATATTTTCTTACTGTGGAAAAAATGTAAGAACCAGCTGGAAAGACGGAGAATTATGGTGGGTGCTAAAAGATATATGCGAAGTGCTAGGAATTAGCAACAGCCGAGATATAGCCGCACGCCTCGAGGAAGATAAAAGGGTGGCATTTCAATCGACACCCTTGGCGGCAAGCAAAAACTCACAATAATTAATGAGTATGGACTTTACAAAGTAATATTGCGTTCCGATAAACCAGAAGCCAAAAAGTTCCAGCATTGGATCACTCACGAAGTGCTGCCATCCATCCGCAAATGTGGCGCATACATTACACGCGAAAAAGCTGAGGAGCTTTTGAACGATCCCGATGTCTTGATCGATATGCTTAACGCGATAAAAAAAGAGCGCGAGGAAAAAGAGCAGCTGCAAAACAAAATCGACGATGATAAACCCAAAGTTGTATTTGCCAATGCGGTCTCAGCGACGAAAGATACAATTTTGATCCGAGATCTTGCAAAAATTCTCAAGGGCAACGGCATTGAAATAGGCGAAAAACGTCTATTCGAACAGCTTCGTAGGAATGGATTTCTGATCAAAAAAGATGGAGCTGATTTCAATTCTCCAACGCAAAAATCAATGGAACTTGGATTGTTTACGCTAACAGAAAATGTAATCGAACGCATTTCTTGAGAAATCATACTTTCCAAAACGTCTAGAGTCACCGGAAAAGGGCAACGCTATTTCATCAATTATTTTCTCAGCAAAAAAGGAGACGCACTATGAATTCAGTTTTATATTCAGCTCTACAATCTCGTGGAATTCCATCTCCAAAAGAAGTGGTTGCACCACAGGCATTGCTCTTGCTGAAACCGCCTCAGCGTTACAAGCACGTCTCGCATACGTTCGTGAAGGTAGCGAAGACACTAGTACACAGTCCACGTTATAATTTTGGATAAAGTCTTTTGAGTTTTATTCTCGCATTTGATGAGGTGAATTGCCAATTGATGGAAGAGGCGTTGGAATTTCTGAGAGTTACCCAATCGGCGACAGATTTG
>BNWK01000507.1 GCA_025998775.1 Alphaproteobacteria bacterium
TTAAAACTGAACGAAAAAGCAAATTGTGTATTTTGTTTGGGATGTGTCAAGAGATTTTCGATTGGCGGAATCACTATATTTGATAAAACACGGAATTTTTCGTTTAGGGTGATATATAAGGAGGATAAATTTGGTTATGGAAAAAAAGATGAAGACATTTGTAAAGTCTGTTTCCGAGATGAAGATGAAGATAATGATGAAGATCTAATTAAAAATGAAAAGAAGACGATTACACTTTATTCGTCAATGATTGAAAAGAATGAAAATATTGAAATCAACATTAAAGATATTGTTGATTTTGAATTTGGGATCTTCAGTGGTTCGAGGATTGGGAGAAAGTTTCTGTCTGATTGGACATCATTGAAAGCGTCTCTGATTATTCCCAGCTCAGTCACGTGGATTGGTGATAACTTTCTACATGGTTGCACATCACTAACAACACCTCCGATCATTCCAAACTCAGTCACAAACATTGGGAGTCACTTTCTGTCTTTTTGCACATCACTTTCAACACCTCCGATCATTTCCAACTCAGTCATGAACATCGCGTATAGTTTTCTGTGTTGTTGCACATCACTAAGAACACCTCCGATCATTCCCAACTCAGTCGCAGTCATTGGAAATTCTTTTCTATATAATTGCATATCACTGACAATACCTCCGATCATTCCCAACTCAGTTACAAACGTAGGTGATAACTTCATGTGTGAGAGTACATCGCTGACAACGCCTCCAATCATTTCCAACTCAATCACAAACATTGGTGATAACTTTATGCGTCGTTGCAAATCACTATTAACACCTCCGATCATTTCCAACTCAGTCATGAACATCGCGTATAGTTTTCTGTGTTGTTGAGAAGTCTGACGGTAGGATCAGATATTTTTATGAAGGAGACTGGGTGGATGGGAAACGGCAAGGAAAAGGAAGACTGCTTGATTTTGAAGGAAAGCAAGAAGAGTATGTTGGAGACTGGGTAAATGATAAGGAAGAAGGAAGGGGAACAATGACGTATTGGCGTGGCGATAATTATGTAGGGGGATGGAAGGTGATATTCATAGTTCGGTGTATCGATGGTGTGCTCATTTGTGAAATTTCCTTGTCTCTTTCTCTTTTTGTAGTGTTTTGTTTTGTTTTTATTTCTGTCTGCCGTTTTTCCACTCCGTCTGCACGT
>BNWK01000508.1 GCA_025998775.1 Alphaproteobacteria bacterium
CATTCATTTTGGAATTATGTCGGGGCTATTCTCTTTTATCCCAGTCATTGGAGCATTATTTTCGTGTCTGTTTGTTATTTTTCTTTGCGCACCAGTACTGACATTGGAAAAGCTTCTTTGGATAATCGTCATATATTTTGTTGGACAATTTATCGAGAGTTATTTTTTCTATCCGCGATTTGTGGGTCGCAGAACCGGACTGCATCCGCTGTGGATTCTATTTGCATTCTTTGCCGGTGCACTGCTGTACGGAATCATTGGAGTATTGATAGCGATACCAATTGCTGCAGTACTTCGTAATCTGGTGGGATTTGCCATGGATAAGTTCAAAGCAACTCTAGCATATAAGCAGTAATCTCAAGGAGACTAATATGCGCATTCGAAATGAGAAGTTGGATTTTGTTTTTTCTGGATTCCTACGGCCCTTCGGGCCTCTGAATGAGTGGTTGCACCACGGGCATTTTTTAAGTAACGCCAGTGCGGCACGCACCGACGTAGGGATCTAACAAAATCCGCATTCTCAATTTAATTTGGTATAGCAATGATTCAGGAAGTTTTTGGTTTTCATAAAATAGAGAATTTAAGCTGGAGCGACTTTGTTGATAGCAGCGAAAACAGTGACGCCATAAAGCATCTCATGCAGTGGCCAGCCTGGAACACAAGCGGTCTCATAATATATGGAGAGTCCGGAGTTGGGAAAACCCACATCGCAAATTTATGGGCGCAAACAGCAAACGCCGTGTATGTTCTCCGGCAGAGTCTCAACCATAATCCTCGAACGTTATTCGAAACCGAATGTAATTTTATAATTGATAATTTTGACGATTTTCTAGAAGCAAAAAATTACGATTGGATATTTCATTTTTTTAACATCTCCAAAGAAAAAAGCCGGTATTTTTTATTGCTCAGTCGAACTCATCCATCGATATGGAAAGTCGGCTTAAACGATCTGCGTTCGCGATTATTTACGCTACCAGCCATAAACATAAGAAATCCCGACGATGAATTGCTGCTCAAAATCGCTAAAAAACTCTCGAAGGATCTGGAGATAATGGTTTCCGACGATACGCTGAGATACATCATACATATTGTAGATAGAAATGTCACATCAGTATCTAATACACTGAAAATTCTTGATAAAATTGCTCTTCAAAAGCAAAAATCCATAACAA
>BNWK01000509.1 GCA_025998775.1 Alphaproteobacteria bacterium
AGATTTATTCTCTCACCCTCGTCTGCTTCATCTGCTTCTAATTCTATTTTTCCCCCTTCTTCATTTCCTCCTTCTCCTTCTTCCTGTTTTTCTTGTCCTTCTTTTTCTTCATCATCCACTCTTCTTCTTTTCCAAGTAAAAGACTCCTCACCTTTTCCGCCTGCGTCACTCCTTTCATCTTCCTCCCCTTCTTCCCCATCTCCTTCTTCCCTTCTTTTCTTACTCTCTTCCCCCTTCTTTTCCCTTTCTTCTTTCCCTTTTCCTTCCACCTTTCCCATGCGCCCCTGCACTCCCTGGCCATCGGTTTCCTGTCTTGCCTGTGTTTCGGTGTGTGTGCCAGCATCTGTGCAATCATCCATGTCTATGACGTCGGATGGCAGGTCTGTGCAGTGCAGTGCAGTACAACAACATGATGGCAAATTTAGTCAAAAGTGAGTAGGGAACAAAAGACACACCACATGTCACACTAGCAATGCAACGCTAATTGGATGCGCACATCATAAGCATACACCAAACGTCTTACATATGTGCCTACACTACCTTACCCTACATGTCACATACCGCTTGACTTCACTAACGCTACAAGAGACAACAAAAATACAACACTACCCCACACTACACCTACATATGTCGCACACCACTTGGTTCAATGGGCGTGCAAATAAGGTCGAGAAGAGTCTGTGGAAGACACGTGAGAAGGAGCGATGCGATATCCACAGAGAGACCATCTCCATCGCTGTTCCTTTCTTTGCCCTCACCATCTCCATCTCCATCGCCATCACCCTCTTTCTCCACACCCTCTTTGTCGCCTTCTTTGCCCACACCAACTCTACCTCCATCTCCTCCAGCCGCATCTGCTTCTCTGTCTGTCTCTGCCGTCTCTTCTTTCCCTCTTCCACGTCCACCATCCTCCCCCCCAGCCTTATTATCCCCTTCATCCTCCTGCACCTCCTTCTTCTGCCGGCTGATGACTCCGCCTTTGTTTCTGCCTTTGTCTTTCTCGCGCTGCTTTTCCCTCCCCTTCTCCTTCTTCTTCTCCTTCTGCCTCCTGGACTTCTTCTTTTCCCGCTTGCCCTCCATCTGCGCGAACACGTGTGGAAAGGACAGCAGACACACGCAGGAGAGGAATTTGAAGGGCCAGGGGGAGGCGAAGGACACGGCGAGAGAAGGGG
>BNWK01000510.1 GCA_025998775.1 Alphaproteobacteria bacterium
CAGTACTGCCTTGATATGTTCTTTCAATTGAATATCCTCAAACCTTTGATACCATCGTATAACTTGTTGAGGCTACTATACAACTTATCTCATCAAAAGTTCAAATTATTTTTACACAGATCCTTACCGCAGGCGTTGGCTTCTTGGACAATCCATCCGTCGTGAAGCTTGCGGCTGGCTACCTGCTCATTCTTGAGAGCTTCACGACGGTTACTCCGTTCCATGATTCCGTTTCCCGTTGGACTTAGATTCCTACTCTGCGCCGGAGACTCTGGATCATCAAACCATCCTACGCTGACTGATGATTCCTTACTGCGTCTCATTTGCCTGTTTCAACTTGTTTCAGGCATTCCAACGTCACGACACTTCAAACATAGGTTCCTCACGTAATCATATCCAACTCTGTTCGAGAGAATTTGCTACCAAGTTAAGCATTACTCCATTCTGGCACATGCTTGCATCCTGAACGTTGCCACTGCCCAAAATGTGCACCACACTTTTACCCCGATGCCTGGGGAGACGGAATTTAACCGCCACAAAATCACAGTTACGCCGAAGCGATGGCTGCTTCAGCTACGGATCGCACCAACGTCACGTTGGCCCGTCTTGGTTGATAATTGTTGCGATGTTATTCTCGTTGAGGTAGTTGGCCTTGCACACGAAATCACCGAGCGAAAAGTCGATTGATTTCGATAGTCCAATAATGCCATTGATTTTTTTGTTCGAAGGTGAGCACCAGAAACCAGTTTCATTGTCGGTTTTTGCTATAATTCCAGCAACATACGAGCTTGCCGGAACCGTTTCATTTTTGGTGTTGATGACTTTCGGATAAACAACATACGCCCTCGAATGGCCTAAATTATCTGCAAAATCAACTGCGTCGGCCTCGATATCTGGAGCGTCTGCAATGAAAATACCATGAAGACGCTCTGGTGCGTGCCGCACGCGCGTTTTCTGCTTTGCTACTAGCTGCATGGTATGCCAGCACTATTTTCGATGTTGGAGCTGCTTCAGCATGAGTAAACGCCAGTGCTGCAAGCACCTCCGCCCTGAGCAAAAATACCATTGATTGCAGATGGTAGAGTCCCTGAAATTCCAAGCTTTGCGGCCTCAGTTAGGCTTCCGCTAATGAGAACTGGTTTATTCAATGGAAACGCCTCTGCATCAGC